>CAXBHV010000147.1:0-9500 GCA_963974855.1 uncultured Rhodopirellula sp.
CCACTACACGCCTACAAAGTTTGTCGGCAACAGCAATCGATTCCGCCGCAGGCATTGACTATTTAACTCATAAACTACAACGCGCACGGTCGACAGCCAAATTGGTCGACAACGATTTTCAATCGCATATCCTCTGGAGCGTGAATGACGACCGCACGAGCGTCGATTTTCGCGAAGTCCAATCCATGCTTGCCGCCTATCGCGACGCTGCGGATGCGGCATCTCGCTTGCGACGCATTGGGTCGCTTCCGATCAAGGTCGCCAATGAAGTCTTGGCAGCCGAACTGAGCTATCGTCTCATCCTGGATCCAGATTGGGGTGACAAAAAACAAATTGAAACGTTCATGAACGATTTCTCGCCGACGCTGCAGACGGCTTCGTGGGTAGGCATCCTTGCCAATGCGGTCGATAGCGGTGATGTTCCTGCCGCAATCGGCGTGCTGCGTTTGATCGGTTCCTTAGAGGATACTTCCCAGAGATACGATTTGTTGCTTTCCGCCGCGCCGAATCCATCACCGTTAGTCGTCGCTGCGATCTCAGCCGAGCCACGCATTCGTTACGAAGCAGCATCCGTGATCGCTAGCATCGACGCCGTCCGCGACTACCCAGGCAGCAGCTTGGTGCTTAAAACATTGCAGGAGATGGCGTCGCTCAATTCGCTGCCTACGGCAATCTTGGTAGAAACCCGTGCCGAAATTATCCTGGCTCAAGAAACTATTTTGAGGCAACTTGGTTATTCGGTAATGATTGCACACTCGGTGGCTGGAGCCGAGCGAGCGGTTGCCGCCAGCAGCGATCTACGTCTGATTGTCAGCAAAACAAACTTGGCCGATGCGAGACCGATTGAGTTGATCGATCGCGTTCGCCGGCAATCCGTGGGTGAGGAAGTGCCCATTGTTTTTTATGGTGACGTTGTCACCCCCATTAACTCCGATCGCTGGTCTGCTGCGACCCGTTGGATGCCCGATCCTCCGTCGTCGCCGCAAGCATTCGCGGAACTGTTAGACTCGCTAGCGCTTCGCATTCGATTGCCTGAGTTGACGCAATTGGATCGCGAACTTTACCGACAAACCGGGATCAGCGCGTTGGAACAACGAAGAGCCAATCGGTAGACTCACGTGTGTCTGACACGTCTGGGGTTTGCGGTCATCCGCCTCCTTGAGTTAGCGGCTACCCAAAATGGAGTTGGCAGGCTATTTTTAGGAAACGAAAGCGTTTTTCTAGAGATCCAAGACGAGGCGGCGTCGAAGATATCTTATAAGTAGAGGCTCTGAACGGCGATTGTCGCTGGACTAAGAAACACCAACGTATCTTCAATGGCGATGCTCGGCATATCCCCAAACGGTCCCGGAGAGCCACCGATCGCGGGCATCATTGGCAACTCGCCAGCGATGCAGCAGGTTTATCGCATCACGCGTCGTGTCGCCCCGAGCAATGCTTCGGTATTGATCCTGGGCGAAACCGGCGTCGGCAAAGAGCTAATCGCTGGTGCGGTTCACCGACTGAGTCACCGCAGCGGCGCCCCCTTTGTCCGTGTCAACTGTGGCGCCCTGAGCGAAAGTCTGCTTGAGAGCGAATTGTTTGGCCACGTCCGTGGTGCGTTTACCGGTGCGGTTGCCAATCGTGCCGGCCGTTTCGAAGCGGCCCAGGGCGGCACGATCTTTCTGGACGAAATCAACAGCACGACGCTGACACTGCAAGTCAAGCTGCTGCGAGTGCTGCAAGAGAAAGAGTTTGAACGGGTCGGCGATACCAGCACCTTTAACACCGACGTTCGCATCATCGCTGCGAGCAATCGCGATCTGATGAACGAAGTTCGCGAAGAGCGGTTCCGTGAAGACCTTTATTGGCGACTTAACGTGGTGCCTGTGGAAATTCCACCGCTGCGTCGCCGTCGCGAAGACATCCCGGCCTTGGTTTCCTTCTTTCTAGAACATTACAACGAAATCAATGACCGATACGTGGTCCACATCGCACCGGGCACACTCGAAGCGATGCAGGACTACCATTGGCCCGGAAATGTGCGTGAGCTGCAGAACTATATCGAACGCGCGGTCGTGATGTCCGAAACCGACGAGTTGACACTCGACCTGCTGCCACTTTGCGTCACCAACCATGACATCGCCGTTGGCACCGAGAAACCGATCGGCGACATGAACGAATTGACTCGTGAAGTCGTGATGAAGGGACTCGGGGAAGCAGACACCAACAACGGCGGCGTCCACAGTTTGGTGGTCGACCGAGTCGAGAAAGAATTGATCGTGCAAGTCTTGTCCGCTTGCGGCGGCGTCCAAACCAAAGCCGCGGCGATGCTTGGCATCAACCGCAACACGTTGCACAAGAAAATCAAAGACTACGGCTTGGACGACTCGGACAACGGCAACAGCTAAACAGGAAACATTGGCAAAAACCCCCGTTCGCAGTTTGCGCCAACGCTGTGAAGTATTCCGTAGCGGAACTCGTCAAGAGTTTCGGGGGCACTCAGTGTGCATCGAAAGTCTTGACGACTTCCGCTACGACCAGCCTTGATATTCGATGCGACAAAACACGCCGCCACCCGATCAACCGGGCCGAGTAAATGGTGGATCGGCGTTCCAACGATTCAGTAGTCCGCCATAGGCATCGATTCGCCGGTCTCGAAGGAACGGCCAATGCGTGCGGACCACATCAATCTCGTCCAGGTTGCAATCGGCGATCAGCAGCCCTTCGTTTTGATCGCCTTCGGCAACCACTTCGCCGCGAGGCGAGACAATGATACTGGATCCCCAAAACTCTAAATTGTCTTCGATCCCGACGCGGTTAGGCGCCCCCAACCAAATCCCATTGGCGATCGAATGAGCTCGCATTGTGGTTTGCCATGCATCTCGTTGGCCCGCGCCAAACTCTTCTTTCTCCTCGTGAATCCATCCAATCGCGGTCGGATACAACAGGATCTCGGCGCCGGCGAGCGCGAACAAGCGAGCCGCTTCGGGGAACCACTGGTCCCAGCAAATGCCAACACCGAGTTTGGCAAACCGTGTTTCGATTGGCCGGAACCCCAAGTCACCTGGCGTGAAGTAGAACTTTTCGTAGAACAGGGGATCGTCGGGAATATGCATTTTGCGATACACGCCTGCCATCGACCCATCGGCATCGAGCACCACGACGGTATTGTGGTACAGTCCAGGGCCACGTTTTTCGAAGATCGGCGCGACGATGACCACCTCGAGTTCCTTGGCGAGTTTCGCCATCGCCTCGGTCGATTCGCCAGGAATCGTTTCCGCCAAATCGAACATCCGATGATCTTCGCTCTGACAGGGATAAGGTCCATTAAACAACTCTTGCAAACAAATGATCTGAGCTCCCTGGCTGGCGCTTTCGCGTATCCACTTTGAAGCGTTTTCGATCATCGTTGACTTTGAGCCAGCGTCTTTCATTTGCACGAGTCCGAGTTTGACGTTGCGTGTCACGAGCACTGCATCCAAGAGTTAAAAGGGGCAAACATGAATCCAACTCAACCAACGACAACCCAGCCGTCATCCGAGGCGGGCACTCGACCCGCACGCCGATTGTTCATTTCCGGTACTGATACCGATGTGGGAAAAACCTTCGTGGCGTGTGCGATGGCGAAGCACTACCGACATTCTGGCATGCAGGTGGGCGTCTACAAGCCGGTAGCAAGCGATTGCCATGCCGAATCGGAGGAAAGCGGGGCTGAAATCATTGCCGCCGATGCTCAGAATTTGTGGAACGCCGCTGGAAATCCGCACACGCTTGCCGAAGTCTGTCCGCAACGCTTCGGAGCCCCGCTCGCTCCGCCCCGCGCCGCCGCCGCCGAAGGCAAAACCGTCGACGCCGACCAACTGCATCATGCCGCCGAACCATGGCTGGGCGGATTCGACGTCACGATTATCGAGGGCGCCGGAGGACTGCTCAGTCCGCTTGCCGATGGGATCTTGAACCTCGATTTGGCTAAAATACTGGCTCCAGTCCAGCTGATCATCGTGACCTCTAACCGATTGGGGGTGATCCATCAGACGCTGGCGACCTGCGCCGCTGCGATCCACGGTGGAATGACTCCGGCCGGAATTGTGCTCTGCGACACATCGGAAAACCTTGACGCCTCGGCAAACGAAAATGCGGCCGAAATCGCTCGCTACACCTCGATTCCGATTCTGGGCCGGGTTGGCTTCGGATCGTCCGAGGTATCATGGGCCGACCGCTTGCTTGATTAGCAGCGACGAGACAGCGTCATCGCCGTCATCTTTTCTTGACGATCGGATCTCCTATTACTATCGTAGAGGCGGAGATTGACACCAAAAATCTCCCTCCGCCTGCCCATTCTGATAAACGGGCTACCTGCGTCAGTGCCAACTTTGCTGGTGCTGGATTGGCGTGCCGTCTTGAATTGATCCTTGGATTGCCCTGTTTTGCAATCTTTATCGATCATTTCTTACTCCCCCAAGAGTCTTGACTGCCTCCAACAGGAAATTTATGAGCGTTGTTGAACCACGCCGTTTTGTGACTTTGGCGTTTCTTTGTGCGGTCGCGAGCCTTACGGTCGCAGGCTTCAGCTGGGCAGAGGGTCCAGCCGACTCCGCGTCCCCGCTGCGTTTCAATCTCGATGTCCGCCCGATCCTCTCTGAAAATTGCTTTCATTGTCACGGATTTGACGAAGCGGCACGCGAAGCCGATTTGCGACTGGATACCGAAGATGGTGCCAAGGAGTACGCTATCGAGCCTGGCGATGTGACTCAAAGCGATGTCTACCTGCGAATCATCTCGGACGATCCGGATCTTCGCATGCCACCCCCAAGCTCGGGACGTTCGCTCAACGAAGATCAAATCGCAACCATTCGGGCATGGATTGACCAAGGAGCAGAATACGAGGGCCATTGGTCTTTTGCTGCCGCCGGGCGCCCTGAGCTTCCCGAGTCCCGCGAAGGACAGCGAACCTACAACGCGATCGACGCATTTGTCCACGCCAAACTCACAAAGAACAATCTTTCGCTCTCACCCGAGGCGGATCGCGAAACATTGATTCGCCGAGTGTCATTCGACCTTACCGGATTGCCGCCTACGATCGAAGAGATCGACTCGTTCTTGGCCGACGAATCTGCGGACGCCTACGAACGGCTGGTCGATCGGTTACTTGAGCGGGAAGCTTATGGCGAACGCATGGCAGCCGACTGGCTCGACGTGGCACGCTACAGCGATACCTACGGTTTCCAAGTCGATCGCGACCGTTTCGTTTGGCCGTGGCGGGACTGGGTCATCCGAGCGTTCAACCAAAACATGCCCTACGACCAATTTATCACCGAACAACTCGCAGGCGATTTACTGCCGGGCGCCACTCGCGATCAAATTTTGGCAACCACCTTCAATCGATTGCATCCGCAAGAGTGCGAAGGGGGCAGCGTGCCCGAAGAATTCCGCATCGAATCGATCGCCGATCGAACGCAAACGGTTGCGACCGGGATCATGGGGCTGACGATGGAATGTTGTCGTTGCCATGACCACAAATACGATCCGCTAAAGCAAAAAGAATACTTCCAACTGTCCGCGTTCTTCGACAACATTGCCGAAGCCGGCCTGTATTCTTACTTCACTAACGCAATCCCCACCCCGACGTTACCGCTGCCCACGGCGGAACAAGAACAACAACTCGCATCCGCGACAAAAACCATCGACGCTGCCTCGCAAGCATTTAAAAGTGCGATCAATGCACGCACAGCGGAAGCAGAAAAATGGGCGGCTGATCTCGAATCCATTGACGCTGAAACTCAGCTTGCCAAACCGATACTGGCCCTCGATTTCGAAGATAAACCGTCGGCACCCAATACGCAAACCGAGGGTATCGTCGGGCATGCGGTAAAACTCACTGGTGACGACCCCATCAACACCAAAGTCGGTAACTTCTCTCGCTTTACGCCGTTTTCGGTTTCGTGTTGGATCAAAACGCCCAATGTGAAAGAGCGAGCAGTGATCTTCCATCGCTCACGTGCTTGGACCGACGCTGCCAGCCGCGGTTACGAACTGCTAATCGACGAAGGGCGGCTCAGCTGGTCGCTGATTCACTTTTGGCCCGGCAATGCGATCAGCATCCGCAGCGTCCAGGCGATTCCTACGAAAGAGTGGATCCATGTCGTCGTTTGTAGCGATGGATCCAGCAGCGCCACGGGATTGGCGATTTACGTCGACGGGAAACAAGTCGAAACGGAAACGGTTCGCGATGCACTCACGAAAAACATCACCGGTGGCGGTGGTGACAACATCGCCATTGGCGAACGATTTCGCGACAACGGATTCAAGCATGGATCAGTCGATGAGTTTCAGGTCTACGATACCGAGTTAACCGAGCTGGAAATCCAACGGCTTTCCGCAGCGAAACTGCCCGCAGCGGAAACCGACGAACTGCTGCGTGATCACTACCTTGGCCGGATCGACGAGACGGTGATCCAAGCTCGCTCGAAACTGAAGGAAGCTCGCAAGAATCGGTGTGCGATACAGGACGCCGTTGACGAGATCATGGTCATGCAAGAGCTACCTGAGCAAAAACCAAGCTATTTGCTCGAGCGTGGCGTGTATGATCAACGCGGCGAACCCGTCGAACCGGCCACTCCAAGCACGCTACTGGGCTTTCCCGAAGATGCCCCGCGCAATCGGCTTGGCTTGGCACAGTGGTTGACTCGGGATGACCATCCGTTAACCAGCCGCGTTGCCGTCAATCGGCTCTGGCAAATCTGCTTTGGCGAAGGAATCGTGCGTACGCCCGAGGACTTTGGCAGCCAAGGCGCCCCGCCCACGCATCCAGAATTACTCGATTGGCTGGCGGTCGAATTCGTGGAGAGTGACTGGAATATCAAACGGATGCTGAAATTGATCGTGACGTCGGCAACCTATCGACAGTCCAGTCAAAATCCTGATCCCAAATCGATTGCGAACGACCCCGAAAACCGATTGCTGTCGCGTTTCCCAAGCTACCGCCTGCCCGCAGAAATGCTCCGGGACAACGTGCTGGCGATGAGCCATCGTTTGGTTTCGACGATCGGCGGGCCTCCGGTAAAACCCTACGACATCGAAGAATCGTTCAGTCCATCCAAACGAGACAGCGGCAACGCCTTGTACCGCCGAAGTCTTTATACGTACTGGAAACGGACCGGTCCCGCCCCGACGATGATGACGCTGGACGCAGCGAAACGGGACGTATGCCAAGTCAAACGCGAACGCACCTCGTCGCCTCTGCAAGCGTTCGTGCTGATGAACGGGCCTCAGTTTGTCGAGGCAGGACGTGTCACCGCGGAAAAGCTCATTCAGCTGCATGGCGATGACACCTCTGCCATTCTGGTCGATGCGTTTCGCAAAACGACCAGCCGGAAACCGAGTGCGGCACAGCTGGAAACACTCAAAACGCTGTACCAATCCCAGCTGGACTATTTCAGTGAGCACAGTGATCGCACAGACCAATTCTTGGCTATCGGCGATGCTGAAACCGACGACGACATGAATCACGCTGCATTGGCCGCAACCAGTGTCGTTGTGGGAACTTTGATGAACTTTGACCTTAGCGTGATGAAGCGATAACCAGCCATGAATACAAACTTAACAAGCGGTCTTGGACTCAATCGCCGCAGTATGCTGAGTCAAATGGGAATGGGTTTCGGGGCACTGGCGGCAAGCCAGATGCTACACACCGAAGCGGCCTCGCAATCAGGCAGTAGCGGGATCCTCAAAGCCCTACATCATGCACCCAAGGCAAAACGGGTCATCTTCCTGTTTCAATCGGGAGCTCCATCCCAATTGGACTTGTTCGATTACAAACCGCTGCTCAACGAGAAACATGGCACCGAATTGCCCGACGAAGTCCGTGGCGGACAACGGTTAACCGGCATGAGCGGGAACCAATCGAGCTTGCCGCTGGTGGGATCCCCATTTCAGTTCAAACAGTACGGCGAATGTGGTACTTGGATGAGCAACTTGCTGCCGCACACCGCCGGAATTGCCGACGACATTTGTGTTGTCAAATCGATGTACACCGAGGCGATCAATCACGGCCCCGGCGTTACTTTTATGCAAACGGGCAGCCAGTTTCCCGGGCGGCCCAGCATGGGGGCATGGATGGACTACGGGCTGGGTACCGAAAACAATGACTTACCTGCCTTCGTCGTGATGGTTTCCAAAAACGCCAGTGGGCAACCGTTGTCATCGCGGTTGTGGGGCAACGGTTTTCTAGCCAGCAAGCATCAAGGCGTCCAATTTCGCAGCGGCAAAGATCCCGTGCTGTATCTGAGCAATCCGGATGGGATTGATAGCAGCAGTCGCCGCGCCGCGTTGGATGCACTGAACCAATTGCACGAAGGACAACTCGCAGAGGGCTCGGATCCTTATGTCGAGACCCGGATTGCCCAATACGAGTTGGCGTTCCGCATGCAAAACTCGATTCCCGAAGCCACGAATTTTTCCGATGAACCAGAATCCGTGTTTGAGGAATACGGCAAGGATTCACGCAACCCCGGTACCTTCGCCGCGAATTGCTTGCAAGCACGCCGGTTGGTCGAGCGGGGTGTGCGGTTCGTACAACTGTATCACCAAGGCTGGGATCACCACGGTGGTTTGCCATCGGGATTGCCGCGGCAATGTGCGGCGACTGATCAAGCGTCCGCCGCATTGGTAAAAGATCTGAAGCGTTGCGGGCTACTCGAAGACACCCTTGTCATTTGGGGTGGTGAGTTTGGCCGCACCAATTACTGCCAAGGCAAATTAACGGAAAAGAGTTTCGGTCGCGATCACCACCCTCGCTGCTTTTCGATTTGGATGGCGGGCGGGGGGATCAAGCCAGGAACTTCGTATGGAGAAACCGATGAATACGGTTACAACTTGACCGAAAATCCCGTGCACATTCACGATCTGCATGCCACGATCCTGCATCAAATGGGGATTGATCACGAACGCTTGACTTACAAGTACCAAGGCCGCCAATTTCGTTTGACCGATGTTCATGGCCACGTCGTTCACGATATCCTGTCGTGATTGGGGACGGTTGCCAGATCGTGGTTGCTTTCACCATAATGGCGCAATCGGTATCACGAATTTTGTATTTTTGAAGAATTGAGCAGTTTGGTATGAGCGACTCGAAAGTCAGCGGCGTTGTCCATTTGATCGAAGACACCAAGACCTACGGAAACAAAGGTTTTCGCAAGCGTTTGGTTGTGCTTGAGCAAGAAAAGGGAAGCTTTACCAACTACGTGCCGCTTGAATTTGTCAAAGATGGCTGCGACGCCGTTGATGACATCAAAGTCGGCGATGAAATCGAAGTGGTTTACCGCTTAAATGGGCGTCGCTGGCAAAAGGACGAGCACAGCGAAGCCAAATATTTCCTCAACGCCGAAGCGTTGTCGTTCCGACTGGTTGGCGATGGCGGCGGTGCAGGTGGCACGATGACCGAAAAAGTCTCGCGTTCGGCAAACGACGCGTTCGACGAAGCCAACGAAGACGACGCCCCGTTTTAGTGCTAAGTCGTT
>CAXBHV010000148.1:0-9486 GCA_963974855.1 uncultured Rhodopirellula sp.
CTTGTCGTCACTTCGTGACTAATAACCCCTCGCCACACCGTTACAAAACCGTGATTTATTCGGCGTCAATTTTGTCCAGCATCCACGGCGTCTGCGAACGCGAGTCGTAGACGATGTTTTTTGCGAGTGGAAATTGATGCGAACGACTTTCGAGAAAGTGCATCAAATAGCCCGCCGTGTTAGGGAACGCGACCAAGTCGCCTCGACGAATCCCAGCGGGGAATCGCAATTTTCGCAAGCAAATCAGCTCCGACTCGGTGCAGTAGGCTCCGACCAGAAAACCTTCCATCGGTTCGGCCTGATTCTGGTTTTGCAATTCGCTTTCTGAGCCGTCAGTCTGGGGAATCACAATCGGATCGACAAAAAAATCATCGCTGCTGGTTCGGCACTGGGTCCGGTTCATCGACAATCCGATCAGCCAATCGCCATCGCTGTTCTGTTTGCGAAACTCGACACGGGCCACCGTCATGCCACAACCGTCCAAGATGCTGCGTCCCGGTTCGCAGCGAAGTTGCAGGCCGTGGTCGCAGATCTGGTCTGCAATCGTGCTTCCCGCCACTGGGGCGTCCAGCACCTCAGCAAACCATGCGGATCGGGTCGGAGATTGATAGTAGGGATAGCTGTTGGGTTTACCCACGATCTTTCCGTCGATCGCGATCAGCCCCAGTCCATGATTGCGATAGGTCAGCGGCGGTTGCTGGTTCAGTAACCCGCGGCGATGTTCACTCCAGAACGTTTCCCACTGCTCGCCGCTGGGCAGGTAGCTGATCGGAAACCCACCACCGATGTCCAGGAAATCGATTGAGTGCCCCATATCACGCAGTCGAGGCACCACCGCTAGCGTTTGTGTGATCGCCGATACCCGTTGGCAAGCACAATATCCATCGAGATGGAAATGCAAACCGGTGACGTGAACGTCATTCACATCAATGGATTTTGCAAATTGCTCGCATTGATCGATGTCGACTCCGAAGCGTGAGAACAGCTTCTCGCCCTGATGAACAAAACCGCTCAACCGAATCGCCACCAAGGCTGTTTTGGCGTGTTTTTTCGCAGAGTGAGTGATCAGCGAAAGTTCGTCTTCGTTGTCGATCGTTAACGTGATCTCGCTGCGAACGCAGACGTCAACTAATTCCTCGTTTTTGATAGCCGCAGTACAAATGATGTCGCTGGCGGCAATCCCGGCGTCGAGTGTTTGCCGCAGCTCATTCAAGCTGGCAACATCGACTCCTGAGCCCGCCAACGGTGCTGAGTTGACAAATGTCAGACATTTGTTCGCTTTGCGGGCAAAGAAAACGCGGAAGTCCAACGCTCTCGCCTTGGCGACGGCATCCAATTCATGAATATTGGCCAGCATCGGATCGGCGGTGATGAAGTTCAGCGGCGAGCCATGTTGATCCAGCAGCGAGGCCAATGCAGGATCATGTAGCAGCGAATTCATCCACGGTTCGCGACGGGCAGTCAGCGGCGGCATACCGGTACAGCGGCTGTCGAGAGACGTTTTCGCTTGATCGGGGGTTTCCTGCTCGCTTTTTCCATGCGCGCATTTTTCGACGAAAGCGGACGGCGACACACTTCTTTCGCTCGGGATGGCCGGCATCAGGACAGTGTCCTTTTTCGCGTGTGAATGAGGTTTGCGGTCCAACGATCCAGGTGAGCGTGAAGTGTGCGGCTGAGGGTATCGTTGCCCAGCACGCTGCCTTCGGTCACACGGCCAAAGATGGCAATGCCAGGTAGTTCGTCTCCGTTTCGCTGCACCAAGCGACCCGATTCGTTGACATGCAGCCCTGCCCGGTCGTGATGCACGAAAGTATCGCTGGCCAGACGGTCGAGGATACCGCCTTGTTCGTTTTGGTGAGGGCCGGGAATGGTCGCGTCAATGATGCGGTCCACTTCCACGATGCGTTTGCCACAGGCCAGCGTTTTGTTGCCAGACGCGTCACGCGTCGGCATCGCATCGGCAAGAAAGCGGAGGTCGATCAAGCCAGCTTCGTAGAGTGCTAAGATGCGGCCGACGTTTTCGGCGGGAGGTCCGAAGGCAATACGTTCCATCTCGGTCGCGATTCTTTGAAACCCATCGACGCTAGACGACACGAGGCCTTCTTGGCTGACGAGTTCGACCAGGGCGGGGTAGAGTTGACGCCACGCCAGTCCCAGCGCCCATGCCTCGTCGACCGGTTTGCGACCGGTCGCCACATCGTAGGAGTGTCGCAGTTGTGCGACGACCTCTCGGTCAACGATTCGCCAGCGTGACCAGTCACGAAACCATTGTTGGACATTGAACCGTTCGACTTCGGGCCGCAGGGTGTGTAGCGCCGTCGTGGCCGCATTGATGATAATCGGCCAAGCATCGGCACGAAAATGGGGTTTGTCGTTGTCATCGTCGCTGGTGCGAGTCAGTTTTGCGGTCGAGGCCAGGATGCGAAGTTGTTTCGAGAATTTGGCCCAGATCGGTTTTAGTTTCTGCTCGTGAGTAACGAGCGACTTCGCCAGCATGGGACGTCCCGAGCGTGAAAATGGCAGCATTCGTTTAGGCTCGTTGCCCGAGCACTGGTAGTGCCATCGTCCGTCGGCCTCCGTGAACTTGCCTCCGCGTCCTTCGGTCAACGAGAGTGCGGCGTCAATCCAGGTCAACCCGAATCCTCGAATTGCGACGACCGAATCGGATGGAACCGCCGTGGTCGAGAGTTGTGATTGCGTCGGGAAAATGCAAGGAATGTCCGCGATCACGTCACCGATACGATACGACTCGGACGATCGCCAGCCTTCGTGGCCGACGGTCAAAACGACCTCGTCATAGCTGGCGTCGTTATCTGCCGTGCTCAGAATCCAGCGATCTTGAGCGTTCTCGATATCTGTCACCTTGGTCGGATGCAGATTCACCGTCGCGACCTTTTGCAACCTTGCCATGATCCGCTGAAAGCAATCATGCAAGTATTCACCGACCACGCCCCGCGGTGCATAGCCTGTGGGATCCGACCACTCGGGACGATTTGCTGCAGCCCACTGCAGAAACGACATCGAGATTAGGTTGCGATTGCATGGATCCTCACGACGCAGGTTGGGATGCCGCGTATCGATTTGCTGATTGGCAAAATTCATCCGCAAATGTTCGGGTTGGCGAGGATCGTAGACGACCCCTGCGCCGGGAAATGCCGATGGTTCGATCGCGTGCGTGATGCGTTCGAGACAATACATCCCCCGCGGTCCACAGCCCACGATGGCGACTCGGAAAACTGTTTCGGGCTCAGTTTGTGCCGAAGTGGATCGGGGGTTTTGCGTTTTTAGTCCAATGCTCATGACATCACCGCCTTTTTCTCCATTGCGTTTGTGATTCCCGCCCGCTGGCGAATCGTTTCGGGGTCGCATCCCAATTGATTTGCAACCCACTGGTCATTGAAAATGGTTTGTAGATAGCGTGTGCCGGAGTCGTGTAGGATTGCCGCACAGACCTTTCCGCTCAATTGATCTTGCATCCGCCGGACGGTTTCCAGCACGCCGCCCGCTGAACCGCCCACCAACATTGCTTCGCGGTGTGCCATCCGGCGGCAACCGACCACACAATCGAGGTCGCTTACGCGAGCGATATGATCAAACGTTTGGTTGCGTGCCAGCGGCGGTACACGGCCGGCGCCGAGTCCGGGAATCATGCGAGTGCCTGCGGTGCCGCCAAACAACACGCTGCCCGCCGAGTCGACTGCAACGACCTGGGTCGAGCGATTCATTGATCGCAGAAAATCGCGGCAACCTTGTGCAGCGCCGGTGCTGCTGGTGGCGACAAATAGATAGTCGAGATGCCCGCCGAGCGTCTCGTCGATCTCACGCACTGTACCGATGCGATGCGACAGCGGGTTTGCTGGATTGGAATATTGGTTGGGCCAATAGGAATCGGGAGTGGTTTCCAGCAGATAGCAAACTCGCGCAAGCCGGGCGGCCAAAAAGTCGCCATCGAGCGGTTGGTCGACCAAGTCGATCTCGGCGCCGAGTGCTTGCATGATCTCGATGTTTTGACGTTGAGCTCGGGGATCGACCACACAGATAAATCGCATTCCATAGTAGCGACAGACCTGGGCCAGTCCAATTCCCATGTTGCCCGAGGAGGATTCGATCACGGTGGTGCTATGGTCGATTTCGCCTCGATCGATCGCTTGACGGATCATTTCGTGAGCGGGACGGTCCTTCGCGCTGCCGCCCGGATTGCTCGCTTCCAGCTTGGCAAATAACGTGACGTCGGCAACATCAAGGTAACGACTCAGTTGAATCAATGGTGTGTTGCCGATCGCATCAAGCACATTTTTTGCAGGGGGAACGACCGTACACACGAATGGACTCTCCAGGGGTTTGGTTGACATTTTGCCAACCTGTTTTTTCGCAGACGGCCGTTTGGGGATAGCACGTACTGCTGCTAGTGTTGGAAGGGATTTGGTATTGGAAGGAATTCTGTAAGCATTCGTCGTGCCAAAACAGCACAGTGCGGTCACTTTGGCGTTGCCGTGCTAGCCATCGCGGCAAGGGGGGGCGAGGTTGATTCCGAGAGTAATTCAGAGTTCTTCACACGCTAAGACACGAGATCAAGAGCGTGATGTTCTGAGACATCGGGGCCGATTTACATCGGGAAGAGAAGCGACCTGCTAGTGGAAATAATGCCTTAAACGGCCGGTTTACTTGCAAGCATGCTGATCAATTCAAAGCCACTCAAAGGTCGCGAAGCGAGGGCAATTCAATTACGGACCTACTTCCGTAACGGATCCATTGTCGCACGGCTTTCCAAGCCGTTGGCGGGCCTTGTGTTTCAACGTCGAGGCGAGAACGACAGCGTACAATTGGATCAGCGCATGCACCGTAACGGTTCCAGCTTGGAAAGCTGGCCGGCAATGCTTTCCAGACCGTTGGCCTGCCTCACGGTTTATTAACCGTTGATGACTTCGCCGCCGTTGGGGTGCAGTACTTGGCCGGTGATATAGGAGGCATCCGCCGAGGCAAGGAAGACGTAACAGCTGCCGCATTCGTCGGGCTGTCCCGCCCGGCCCATCGGCGTGTCGCTACCGAACTTGCTGACCTTTTCCTTGTCAAAGGTCGCGGGGATCAGTGGCGTCCAGATTGGCCCTGGTGCGACCGCGTTGACACGAATGCCCTCGTCCACCAACTTTTGTGATAGCGAGCGAGTGTAGGCCACAATAGCGCCTTTGGTGGCAGCGTAGTCGAGTAGTCCCGGGCTGCCGCGATACGCGGTCACCGAGGTCGTGTTGATAATCGAGCTTCCCGCGTGCTCTTTCAAGTGCGGCAATGCCGCTTGGGTTAGATAGAACATCGGAAACACGTTCGTGCTGAACGTCGCAACCAATTGTTTCTCGGTGATCGCATCGATGTCGTCTTGCGGATGTTGTTCCGCGGCGTTGTTGACGAGCACATCGAGACGGCCAAATTTCTTGACCGTCTTTGCGACCGCAGATTTACATGAAGCGGCCTTGCCGATGTCAGCCTTGATGGGCAAGCAAACTCGCCCTTCGGCCTCGACTAGCGACCGCGTTTGTTCGGCGTCCTCTGTTTCGTTGAGGTAGACAAAGGCAATGTCAGCCCCCTCGCGGGCGAACATGACAGCCACCGAGCGTCCGATCCCGCTATCGCCCCCCGTGATCAATGCGACTTTGCCTTCCAATTTGCCACTGCCAACGTAATCCTCACGGATCGTGCGTGGTTGCGGCATCATCTCGGATTGGATCCCAGGTTGCTTGTGCTGAGATTGTTTTGGCCGTTGTTTCTTTGAACTCGCATTTCCGCGTGTCTTTGACTTGTTCATGCAATCGATCCTCGGGCGATTTTCTCAGTGCGTTTAAAAAAGGGTTTATTGCTTTCCTGTTTTGGGTGATTGCAAGTCTTGTTCCGGGGGACCGTAAAGCCGTTTCCCACAGTTTGTAAATCGGCCGCCATGCACGGGGCAGTCCCATGTTTGTTCGGCTTCGTTCCAGGAAACCGTGCCGCCCATATGAGTGCAGACGGGATCACATCGATGCAGCATGCCGCCCTTGTCTCTGCAGATTGCCGTGTGAACTCCATCGACATTCCCCACCGTTCCTTCGCCTGGACGAAGCGTCGTCGGGTCGATATTTCTCGCAGGTAGGATTCTCTGAGCCATTCCTTTGACCGGAGCTGCCATCTCGGTGACCGCCCCAGCAAGTCCAGCTGCATTCAGCCGCGATGGAGACAATTGTTCTTGCAGCGTTGATGTGCCGCGGAAAATCTGGTCGGCGATCAACCAACCGGCTGCCGTGCCCCAGGTCAAGCCGACGCCGCTTAACCCTGTTGCGATCCACACGTTCTTTTTGCCTGGTGCCTTGCCGATCATTGGCAATCCATCGGTCGGATCGAAGAATTCGGCACTCCATCGCGACTCGATCGATCGGACCTCGAAACGATGACGGACAAATTCTTCGAGTTTTGCTTCGGCCTGTTTGGTGTCGCCGTCGCCGGTGCGATGGTCGCAGCCGCCCACAATGATCTTGTTCGGCGATGTACTTTTCCAGCGGCGAATATAGAAATAGGGATCCGAGTTGTCCCAAAATAATGCGTCCTCAGGCGGATCTGCCACTTCGGCGAGCAGTGCGTACGATTGATACGCCGGTGTCTCGATGTCCAACAGCATCGAATCGGATTTGTTGCAGTGGGCCGCCAACACGAGATGCTCGAACTTGGGCGTGCCGTCACCGACCGACAACTCGGAGGTGTGTGGATCGAGCGAGACTTTGGCCATCGAGTTTTCGAAAATCTGTCCCCCTGCCTCGATCACCAAATCGGTCAATCGCCGCAGGTACGCCATGCAGTCCATCCGAGCCATGGCGTCGATTCGGTAGCCGACCGCCGCGAAGGGTAACGGTGCCGAGTCACACCACGAAACGGGCAGTCCCAGCTTGCTCGCTGCGTCATAATCCTTCCGAATCGAGGAGGCATCACCACCGCGTTCAGAGTAATAGAAAGCAGGGATACGGGTGAAGTCGCAGCAGTCAGCGGCACGGTGTTCGATCGCGGCAATCGCAGCTTGACGCAACTGGACATACTCGCGGCCGGCATCGTCCCCCAGCTTTGACAATAATTCTTGGCAACCAATCTCCGGATGCGCGTCCAGGTGGCCGGTGCTTCCTCCGGTGGTTCCCGCACCGATAACGGACGCTTCATAAACGGCCACGCTGAATCCGCGATGGAGCAGTTCCAAGGCTACGGACAATCCGGTGATTCCGCCCCCCACGATGGCAACATCGCTGGTATGCGTGGACGTCAATCGATCAAAGCGTTGCGATAATGGATTGGATTCAATCCAGCATGAATGGTGAATCGAGTTCGAATTCATGATGAACCTCGGGGGATTGAAAGTTTTTCAGATCTCAAACCCTTGCAAGCACACCGTGTACCACATCTTTTGCTTTGTTGTTGTGAGGTTGCTGTTTCCCGCAACCCGCGAGCTTGTGAATAAAGAAAATCGGTAAGCCGAACGCTCTCTAGTGTCTGCGATATCGCGGCCGAAACGCTTGGCGAGTGTCGCTGCGAGAGGATTTTCCTTCGCAATTCCGGTTTTCTCGTGGGTAGAACCGAAATCAAGTGGCAAATAGCACACGATAGTCTGTAGACTGGTGTGGCAAACGCGATGCCTTGGCTCGTGCCCACCTTTGCTGCGATTTTTGCAGCCCCCTGCCCTGCCCCACTGTTATCGAACGCACTTATGAAAACGCTGCGTTTTATTATTGCTTGGTTCGTCGTTATTTCGGCGATCGGTGCGATCGCCGAAGAACCTCTGGCCGTCACCTTTCGCGACACCGTCCAACCGCTGCTGCAGACCCACTGTGCTGATTGTCACAACGACGTGACTCGCGAAGGCGACTTGGATCTGAGTGTCGACCAGGATTTGGCGTCGGTCGTCAAGAATTTTCGCCACTGGATGGTCGTACTCGAGCGACTCGAAGCGGGCGATATGCCTCCGGAAGATGCTGACGAGCAGCCGACACGGCAGCAGCGTGAATCGGTGGTCCGCTGGATCGAGGCCGTTAAAGATACCGAGGCCGCACGCACCGCCGGGGATCCCGGCGTCGTGTTGGCCCGCCGCCTAAGCAACGCCGAGTACAACTACACGATTCGTGATTTGACGGGGGTGGATCTGCAACCGGCCAATGCGTTTCCGATTGACCCGGCCAACGAAGCGGGCTTCGACAACTCGGGGGAATCGCTAACGATGTCCCCTGCCCTTTTGAAAAAGTATCTCGCGGCCGCGCAATCCGTGGCGGAGCATTTGGCGTTAACGCCGACGGGATTCGAATTCGCACCCCATCCGGTCATCACCCCCACCGATCGCGACAAGTTTTGTGTCAATCGAATTGTCGATTTCTACAACCGGCAACGGACTGACTATGACGACTACTTTATGCTGCTTTGGCAGTTCCAAAATCGAGACGCGTTGGGACACTCGGACGTAACGCTGACAGAACTCGCTCGCCAGCACGGTTTGAGCGAGCGATATGCCGAGATGTTATGGACGATGTTCACGGGCGAAGCGGAGTCGGTAGGAGCGATCGCGGCGCTGCAGGCGATGTGGCTTGAATTTCCGGCGGGAGCGACGGTGCAACATAAGACCGATGCGCAAGCGGGCTGTGAACAAATGGCCGAGTTTGTCACGACGCTACGCGAAAGCTTGGTTCCGGAAGTACCGAATTTGACCTCCCCCGAAATGAACAACGGGTCTCAGCCACTGGTGCTGTGGAAGAACCAGCAATTTGTAGAGAATCGTCGACGCTACTCGGGCGAACCCTTGCCCGCGGGTAATCTCGGATTACCCGCGGACTCCACCGCAGCCAAGGCGATGTCGGTTGTCGACGACGCGGCGAAAGATCAGATGGACCAATCGCTTGAGCGGTTCTGCAGCATTTTTCCCGATGCCTTTTACATCTCCGAACGAGCCCGGGTTTACCTCGATGCGAAATCGGAAAAAAAATTGACGGGGCGATTTTTGAGCGCGGGATTCCATAGCCAAATGGGATACTTTCGCGATGATGCTCCGCTGTATGATTTGATGCTCGATGAATCGCAGCAGCGGCAGATCGATCGATTATGGACCGAGCTTGATTTCGTCACGTCCGCTCCGATGCGGCAGTACAGTGGTTTTATCTGGTTTGATCGCACGGATTCAACGTTCATGCGGGACCGTGAATTTGACCGGTATCGTGCCGAGGACAAAGATGCGACGTCCGCAGAAAAAGTCCAAGGGCTGGCGGAGGTTTACTTGGCCAAGGCCCGCCGATTGGGATCGAGCGATCAGGCTTTGGCGGCGATCCGCCGCTACTTTGACGATATGTCCGCGACATTCCGGAAATTGGAGCAGTTGCGAATTCAGTCCGAGCCGGTTCATGTTCAGGCGTTAGTCGAATTCACCGAGCGTGCTTTTCGCCGTCCGTTGTCGCGTCAAGAACGCGAGGCAATTAAAGCGTTTTATCAAACGCTGCG
>CAXBHV010000149.1:0-9482 GCA_963974855.1 uncultured Rhodopirellula sp.
AGGAAGCGTTGCTGGTCCGGCCCGAGGATCCAAACGTCTTGGAGCTTGCCGGTGATATTGCGGCGGCGTCGCGGCGGTTTAGCGAAGCGGTTGAGCTGTATCAATCCGCAGTCGAAAACACGCCAAAGCCATCGTTGGCGTTACTGGACAAGGTCGGTAAGGGATGGATGAACCTGGGGCGTCCCTTTGAAGCGGTGCGGACACTCGAGTCCGCGGTGCAGCTGTACCCGAAACAGCCCGCTGTCCGCACTGACCTGGCTGGGTTGTTGGCGGCGCTCGGGATGCAACATCAGGCCGGACCGCATCTGCAGTGGCTTGTTATGCGCGGTCACGCTGGTGTGAACGAATTGATTATGTTGTCTGATCTGGCCCGCCCTCAGAATGATGTTGCGATCAGCGAGTATTCGCTAAAGCATTCTCCCGCAGATCTTCGTCCGCAATTCTCGCTATCGATCGCCGATGCGTACAAAGATGACTGGTCAAAGGTGCGGGAACGACTCCGTCCGGTTGTCGCCAAATATCCAGAGTTCACGATTGCACACGCTTACTACGGACGTGCAATCGCCGAGCTCGGCGATGAAGATACGGTGCAAGATTGGTCGATGTCACTTCCCGAGGGAATCGAAGACGAGCCTCAGTATTGGATGGCTGCCGCAGTGTGGGCGGAACGTCGAGGAGACATAAAGCAAGCCGCGCGAGGCTATTTGCAAGCGGCAACACTCGAGGATGACAATGCCGAGGCGCTCAGTCGACTCGCGATTGTGCTGGCGGAATTACAGATGGACGCGGCATCGCGTGCGGTCTCCGAGCGTGCGGGGAATCTCGCTCAAATGCGTGATGCCGTCGATCTGCTGCACTCACGTCAAGACAATTCTCAGAAAGTGGCCGTTCGCGTCGCGAAGGCGATGCAATCGCTTGGCCGGCCTTGGGAAGCCGCCGGATGGCTTCGTGCCGGAGCGATGATGAACCACGAACTCGACCCTTCGCTACGTGAAGTATATGCCTCGGTTCGCGCGACTTTGACCGCGGAAACACCATGGCAGTTGCCGGAGAGCAAGATCGCGAATGATCTCGACTTATCCGATTTCCCCGCAATTAGTTGGACGAGTGGTAAGGGAAACTCCACTAACGAAACGGCCGAGTCAGCCATCGGAGGGCGTGGGATTCGTTTTGACGATCAAGCGGGTTCGCGCAACCTAAATCATGTCTGCGCGGTTGAAATGCCCGAACGTGGCGAAGCGGGATTGTGGATCTATCAGTCCGGAGCCGGTGGGGCGGCAGCACTCGATTTTGATTTGGACGGCTGGATGGACGTCTATTTGACCGCGATGGATGGCGTTCCCCAGCAAAACAATTCGGCGCCCAATCGATGCTTTCGAAACTTGGCAGGGCAATTTGCCGACGTTACAGGCCTCTCTGGGCTTGGTGATGCTGGCTTCGCTCAAGGGCTTGCGGTGGGCGATGTGAACAGCGACGGGTTTGATGACATCTATATTGCGAATTACGGACTCAACCGTCTGTATCAAAACAATGGCGACGGCACGTTTACCGATGTCACAGACGCGTGGGGATTAAGCGGCGAAGACTGGACCACTTCGGTTGCCATGGCTGACATTGACCAAGATGGTTACGCCGATCTGTTTGATGTTGGTTACTGCGGTGGTCGCGATGCCTTCGAGGTCCCGTGCAAGGAAGAGGGCAAGATCATGGCGTGTTTGCCCAAGTCATTTCCGGCCCAGCGTGATCGTGTTTGGCAGGGACAGCCCGATGGTCGATTTGTCGAGGTGACCGACACGTGGCTTGAAAAACATGATTCGGCTCACGGCTTAGGGATCGTCGTGGGGCGATTGGATGAAGTCCCCGGTTTGGATGTGTATGTGGCCAACGATATGGCGGCGAACCACTTTTGGTCGGCAACAACGCATCGCGATGGTTCGTTCGGTTTAAGTGAGCAAGCGGTCGTTCGAGGGTTGGCGGTCGATCGCCGCTCGTTGTCACAGGCATCGATGGGAATTGCGGTAGGCGATCCAGATCAGGATGGCGATTTTGATTTTTACTTGACGCACTTTGCTGCAGAATACAACACATACTACGAGCAGATCCGTCCCGGATTGTGGGCCGATTTGACCTCGCGTGTGGGGCTGGCCGAGCCGACCATGCCGATGCTCGCGTTTGGAACTCAGTGGTTCGATGCGGATAACGATGGCTCTCTCGAGTTGATGGTGGCCAACGGGCACCTGAATGATTTTCGCGAAAAAGGAAACGCTTATCGCATGCCGATGCAATTCTTTCATCGCTCGTCCGATGGAGGCTGGTCAACATTGGATCCCGATTATCTGGGTGAGTATTTCCGCTCGAAGCGATTGGCCCGCAGTTTGATCAATTTGGATGTTGATCGTGATGGACGCCAGGACGCCTTGGTCACTCATCTGTTTGATCCTGTGGCTCTGCTGGTAAACCAGTCGGTGGGCTCATTGCCTGCAGCAAAACCGGCGACTTCGGATTTGCCGCGATCATTGGCGTTCTATCTGAAAGGCACCGAGGGGCATCGTGATGCGATTGGAGCCATCGTGTCAGTGGAAATTGCAGGAAAGCAATCGGTGGGGCAATTATTCGCTGGCAATGGGTATCAATGTTCCAGCGAGCGATGCGTGCGTTTCGGGTTGGGGGATGCTACATCTGCAGAGCGAGTCAGCGTCCAGTGGCCCAGTGGAAATCGGGAAGAATTTGGTCCGCTTAAGGGCGGCGGTGAGTACTTGCTCAGCGAGGGGAGCGGCGAAGCATTCCCATTTCGCGAGCGATAATCCAGCAGACGATGCTGCGTTAAATAGTGAAGGTGGTTGGTGAAAAAACTCAATGTTTGTGGCGTGTGTCTGGATTGTTTTTTATTCAAAGTTGACGGGACCGTAGTCACGCCGCTATGTCATACTTCTGGCGTTATTGCGTAAGAAATCTAAGTTTTGTCTCGCTGAATCACTTTGTTTCTGATTGTAGAAATTTAGTATTCTGTTTTTTTCCTGGCGGGAAAAAAATCAGGCTAAAACAATGGCTGTCCCCGTTTTTTATTCAGCTGGGTGCCGATGAAACGAGTATACTCGGAAATGCGCGGTCATGATTTCTTTGATGTGACTGCAGCAGACCCTTTTCACATCGCTGGTTTCCAACGTATATGCAGACCGGATCTTGTTGGGTTCAGGGCTGCTTGACTCCCCGTTTTCTTATACAGGAATATTGCCATGCAAAATATCTCAATTGGGATGCGCAAAAAATCAATTGCCTTCGTGGTGTTGTTTTTAGTTGCCCCTTTTCTCGTCGGTTGCGGAGGATCGGCACCGAATACCGTTTCCGCACCGCCCGAACATGTTCAGACGCCGGAGGAGATGGAGGCGTTGAAAAAGTCGTACATGGAATCGCAGCAAGAGATGCAGCAGAGAGACAAGCAGTATCGATAGTCCCAGCGAAATATCGTGCTCGCGAATGCACATTTGTTATCAGATTCCACTCATCCGCCAGAAAGTTTCACTTAGGGATGAGCGTGGCGTCCAAGTTTTGTTCTTTTCTCTTTTGGAGTATTTAAAATGTTTCGTTTCAAGCGAAGCCAGCGAGGCTTCACGTTAGTTGAGCTGTTAGTCGTGATCGCGATTATCGGCGTGTTGGTGGGATTGCTGTTGCCAGCAGTACAGGCGGCTCGTGAAGCCGCTCGTCGCATGCAGTGCAGTAACAATGTCAAGCAAATTGGCTTGGGGCTGCATAATTACCATGCCGCCTACAACAAGCTTCCAATGCAATCCGGTGGCACCCACGGAGGGCCAGTCAATAATTCAAAGATTTTGAGTTGGTTGATCCCAGTCCTGCCGTTTATTGAGCAGCAGGCTTTGGCCGAGCAGATCTCAAACCCGTTGGGCACCTACCCTGCGATGGGGCCAGTGCCTTGGGATACCGGGTATGATCCGTGGCGAACCACCGTGGGTTCGTACCGATGTCCAAGTGATCCAACGGTCGGTGTACCGGGGCAAACCGGGCTGAATAATTACTCTGCATGCATTGGGGATTGTTTTCAAACCACACACACAGGCGGAGTAAACGCGGATGGAACAGTGGGTGATCAAGGCGCCAAGCAGCGTCTACGAGGCGTTTTCGAAACCCGTTACTTTACCGGTTTCCGAGACATTCTCGATGGAACGAGCAACACAATCATGGCGGGCGAAATTGTCACCGACGCGGGGCGGCTCGAAATCATTGGCCAACCCAAGTTTGATCAGCGTGATCCGTTCTTCGACAATCCTCAGCAGTGCTACGTCGACAACGTTGACCCGCAGCGTCCTCAGTTTTACAAAGATGCCAGTAAAACGGGGAATGCCGATCAGCGACGTGGGAAGCGTTGGGCGGATGGTCGTCCGATGTTTACCAGCGTGAACACCGTGCGTCCACCCAACAAGGAAAGTTGTCTATGGGGCGGCGACGGATCGGACGGCAGTTACACGATGGCAAGTCGTCACCAAGGTGGTTGTCATGTGTTGTTCGCCGACGGTGCAGTGAGGTTCATCACCGACAGTATTGAATCCGGCGACCAAACCAAGGGTAACATTCCCCGCGCCGGTTCGGTTGTTGGGCAAGAAAGCCCGTACGGCCTGTGGGGGGCCCTCGGTACCAAGGATGCAAAAGAGACCAAACAGCTTGAGTAAGTGAATGGATTACGCTTGTAGTGAGTCGGCATGTTAGCATTTAGGTAAATGCTCGCTCACGTATTGAAGCTTTGAAAAACCAGGGTCAGCACGATGGAAGTGTGCCCTGGTTTTTTTCGTGTTAAGTCAGGTGGTTGCGGCCGGGGAGGCGGTTGTGACTGAGTTGGGTTGCCGGTTCATGCACTCAGTGAGCATAGTTTCGGGGCCGTCTTCCAACTGCTCCGCAAGCATAATTGCTTCTTCCGGGTTTCCTACAAGAAGGTATTCTTTGCTGGTCCTTAACAATCCGAAGTTTTGACGAGCTCCCGATGGCCCTTGCACTGGAACATCGTTCGCCTCGGAGAATTGATTGTAGCTAAAGTGGGACGATCTAAGGGGGTGGGGACGGATCTAACGGGACGGGGGGCGTTTCGGTAATTTCCCTAGGTAACTACCCCCGTCCCCTTGATTTCGCGTCCCCTTAGATTCCTTGATTAGTCGACAGTATACTCAGCTGCCGATATACTCGGCTCCCGACTTCAAAGTAATGCGATCCGTCCGTTCCCTTCGATTCGTCCGCTTTCTTTGCAGCGGTTCCCATGAGGGCACTGAGTTTGGTTTGCTCAATCCACGGAAAAGCGATGTTGGTCGGTCCCGCCCTCTATTGGTTTCTCGCATTCGCGATCATCGGCGTCGGGTTGGCTTGTGCAGTCTGGATTTACAAGCGTAGTCGGATGCTCTCTGGCTTGAGTTTCGCAGTGTCGATCGGGTTGGGGCTACTCATGGCCATGATTTGGCCAGTGCAGCCACAGCGGTTAGCCAATGATGAGACAAATCCGAGAGTTAAGCAGAACGAAAGCAATCCCCCAGCAACGCAATCGGCTCCGTCTGAGGCAATCATCAAGCTGGCGTCATTGGCGAGGTTTCATCCGTCCGAAACAAGTTCAGAGGGCTATATCGGCTCTGGGTCTTGCAACGAATGTCACAACCTACAGCATGACAGTTGGCACCATTCGTATCACCGAACGATGACCCAGTTGGCCACTTCGGACGCCGTGATCGGCAAGTTTGACGGCCAAGTCGTTGAGGCCAAAGGTCGCACTTACCGACTTTGGAAAAAAGATGGTCTCTGTTGGGTTGAAATGAATGACCCTGACTTTCCGCCGACTCCAGAAACGCGAGCGGCCGTCCCAATCGTGATGACGACCGGATCACATCACATGCAAGTCTATTGGTATCCAACGGCGGTGGGGCGAACGTTGTCGCAATTGCCGATCGTTTATCTCAACGAGACGGAGCAATGGATTTCGCGGACGGCGGCATTCCTAAAACCACCTGATTCGCCAATCTCCTCCGAATTTGGTCGTTGGAATTCGGGCTGCAGTGAATGTCACAGCACAAACCGCCGCGAACGCAAGTTGCAGGATGGTTACTGGGACACCGAAGTGGCCGAATTTGGGATTTCGTGTGAAGCCTGTCACGGCCCCGCGGAAAAACATGTGGCGTTTCGCCGCGAAACGGACCCTAGCCTAAAAGTCGATCCCATTCTCAATCCCTCCGACTTGAATCATATGCAGTCGACTCAAGTTTGCGGTCAATGTCATTCGGTTCATTCCAATCACGAGACCGACCGTAATCTCAATATCGATGGGCATGGATTTCGTCCAGGAGACGACTATGCCGACACGCATCATTTGTGGACAAGAGATAGCGACGCGCTAAAAAAATTCTTGCAGAGAATGAATTTTTCGAGCGGAAATGCTGAAGCGAAGCGACGCGTGTATTGGGACGACGGAATGGTGCGAGTTTCGGGCCGCGAATACAATGGATTGGCTGAATCTGCATGTTATCTGCAGGGTGAAATGAGTTGTCTGTCGTGCCACGCAATGCACCAATCGTCGAGCGATGTGCGTCAGCCGAGTGAATGGGCCAACGACCAGCTTTCGGCCGCGTCCTACTCGGATCATGCGTGTACTCAGTGTCATGAAGCCACGGATTACGCTGCACAGCACACTCATCATTTGGCTGATTCAGCGGGTTCACGATGTTACAACTGCCACATGCCCCACACGACCTACGGATTGATGAAAGCGATTCGTAGTCACACGATCACGATCCCCGATGTGGCCGGGGATCGTGATGCCGGACGTCCCAACGCCTGCAATTTGTGCCACCTAGACCAAACGCTTGAATGGGCTGATCAGAATATGATTGCCTGGTACAAACACGAACCGGCTCAGCTATCGCAAGAAGAACGCAGCGTTGCAGCGTCGATACTGTGGGCCCTCAAAGGTGATGCAGGACTGCGTGCCTTAACGGCTTGGCACATGGGGTGGTCGGAAGCCCAGTTCGCATCAGATTCCGATTGGATGGGACCGTATCTGACCAACTTGTTAGTGGACCCGTACGACAGCATTCGCTTCATTGCGCGGAGGTCCATTCGGTCGTTGGACGAGTTCAAGGACGAGCCAATCGACGCTTCACAAGCGCCCGCTGATTTGAATGTCACTGCACAACGTTTGCAACAACGATGGCCGCGGCGTTCAGAGGAATATCGGCAGTCGCCAAATCGCTCATCGCGATTACTGCTGGATTCCGACGGACCTGATTTGAAAAGAATTGACGGTCTTTTGCGGCAACGCGACCAACGCCCCGTTTCATTGCTGGAGTGATGGATTTTTGAATCGACTCGACATGCCGGCGATCCAGTCGCTGTTGGTGGAAACGATCAACTCCAAATAACGCCGTCATTGATTGCTGTGCACTCTGGATTTTTTGTGCTGTGAGCGAGGGGCGTGTCACAGGACGGGGCTGGTCGTTGTCGATGGAGAGTCAGGTGTTGCCTGCAAAGTAATATCGCGATTGGCTTCGATGATATTGGACCACTCGTTGTCATAGAGGTTGGCGTTTTGGCCCGTCAGCGGCAGCGTTGGGAGCCAAACGTCGGGCGTAATCTCGCTCAGCTTTTGTAGCGAATTGAGGTAATCGGCGGCCTGTGTTGGTGATGCGGTTAGCTCTCGTTTCAGCTCAAGCGTTTGTGGTTGTATAAAGCTTCGCTTCACCCTGCCGTTTTTTCGCGTCACCCACCATAGTCCGATATTGCGTGGTACCGAGGGAGTGACAAGCACTTGTTTGTTGTCAACCGAAAAAGTGAAAGCAAGTGCGGGTTCTCCTAAGTGAGATAATGACATCGTGTCGATCGCTACGTCGGCAATTTGTTTCGAGTCTTCCTTGTAGAGATGGACTTTCGTTGAGGATGAGTCGATTGACGTCACTGGCAACTGCGGAGTCCCTACTTGCGATACGCCAGCGAGTGATTTGAGCCCGCTGGAATGCGTTTCTGCGTTCGACGTTAGTAGGACCATGTCAGGGACACGGTACTCGAGCTGCAGGGTTTTGCACTGAGCTTTTAGAAAGTCGGCGAAGCTATCGCCCCCGGGTGCGTTGAACACCACGAATTGATCGGAGCGCTGCAGGCCGTAGATTGCGATGCCGTCGAGTTCTCCGAAATAGTAAACTCCCGTCGCAATTTGTTTGGGAATTCCATCGAGGAAGTCGAGGCCGTCGCTTTTTTGGCGGTCAACAGCAATTTGCATTTCCTGTTTGGCTGGATCGAGTAGTTCTTTCCATTTTTTTGTATCGATTCGAATCGATTCCGACCGCGTTTGTTGTCGCGGGTGCCCGGTTAGCAGCAGGTCGGGCGGTTCCATTTGAAGCAGGCGATTGATGGTCTCTAAATAGGCAACTGCATTGCCACGATATCGTGGCGAGATATGGACAGGGTACGTGGCAGGGCCGAAATTCAGCGAAGCAATCACGTCGCCGGCAAACAAAATGCGTTGGCCCTCTTTTTCGACGAGATAACACATGCTTCCCGGCGTATGTCCGGGGCAACCGATCACGCGTACGGTAACGTCGCCTGATTCAATGACGTCGCCGTCACGGAGTTGCCGATCCACTTGTATCGGATCGCCAGAGAACTCCGTTTTTGGAAAGAGTGAGAACAAGGCAAATCGGTCGGCCGAATTCAGGACTTCGTAATCGTCTGCCCCAGCGCAGACGACCGCTTCGGAAACTTCGCGAACTTTGTTAGTGCCGAAGACATGGTCGTAATGAGCGTGGGTGAGCAAAACATAGCGAACTTCCTCTAGCCGCAATTTCACGGAAAAGAAAAGCTCACGTAACCGAGTTGCGCTTTCATCCAACCCTGTGTCAATCAGGATGACTCCTTCGCTGGATTCAATTGCAAACGCAGCGCTGGGGTGCAAATCGCCAAACGCGTGCACGCCGGGAGCGACTGTCATTGTCCGCGACCCAAGCCACGTCGACGGATAATCGATGGGCTCCATGACATCAGGTGTTGACTGAATTTCTGTTTGTAGCCGTTGTCTCTGAAGCCGTTTGGCAAGTTCTGCATCCTCTTTTGACCCGCATCCGCAAACGACGGAAACAAAAAGCAAGGCTGTCAGTACTACGCTCGCAGAATGCTTTGCGTCGTGCACGCTCAGCATGTCGCGAGTGGGTGTTTTCAATTTCAACAAAGCTGTGGCATCACTTGTCGTTTTCGGATTTTTCATTGATGGTGATTTGCTGGTTCGTTTCGATTGGTCCTTCGACAATTTGCTGTTTGCCGGATGGCCAGGTGACTTCAATTTCGTCGATGCTGTTCGAATCGCCAAGTCCGAAGTACATCGGCATGCGACTTTGAGACAAGTAGCCCGATTTTCCGTCATGCACCGACAGCAGTTTGCGGTCGCCAAACGTGACTTCGACCATCGCTCCGGTCCCGTCTCGGTTGGACTCATCGCCGACGAGGTG
>CAXBHV010000150.1:0-9468 GCA_963974855.1 uncultured Rhodopirellula sp.
GACCGTAGCGGCCCATTTTGTAATGCAACGTGCGGACGCTAACGCCAAGCGCCTTGGCCGTCTTTTCACGATGCAAGTCACAGGCTTCCAGAGCGAGGTGAATCGTCTCACGCTCGCAACCTTCGACCGCTTCGGCCAACGAGCTCGGCAATGCACGATGACCGCCATCTTTGCGCGTCAATTCGGATGGCAATTCTTCGTTGTGGATGACGTGCCCGGTGTGTGTAACGACAATTCGCTCCATCACGTTACGCAGTTGTCGGACATTGCCGGGCCAGTGTGCAGCGACCATCGTCTGCATCGCCTCGGGGGCAAGTCGTTTTACCTCTCGGCCATGTCGCTTGCAAAAGTGGTCTAGAAAATGTTCGACTAGCAGTGGGATATCCTCACGGCGTCCTCACAGTGGAGGAACCTCAATCGGAATCACATTCAAACGGTAGTACAGGTCTTCGCGAAATGTTCCTTCGGAGATCAAATCCTGGACCGTGCGATTGGTGGCCGAGACAACGCGTGCGTCCGCTTGCAACACATCTTCGCCACCCACGCGGGTGAAGCATTTGGATTCCAGTACACGCAGTAAATCGACTTGGCTTTTGGCAGACATTTCGGTCACTTCGTCCAAGAACAACGTTCCACCAGCGGCTTGTTCAAAACAGCCGGGCTTCTGTCGCGAGGCGCCGCTGAAGGCTCCTTTTTCGTGTCCAAACAGTTCGCTTTCCAAAAGCGTTTCCGGCATTGCACCGAGATTGACGGCGACGAACGGGCCGTTGCTGCGATCACTGAGATCGTGCAGCGCATGAGCGACGAGTTCTTTACCGGTGCCACTTTCGCCTTGGATCATCACGGTTGCTTCGGTGGCGGCCACTTGGCGGATATATTGGAAAACGCCTTGCATCGCAGCGCAGCCACCGATGATATTCGAAATTTCCCCCGCACTGGCAAGCTGGTTCTTTAACTTTTGATTTTCGATGCGAAGCTGATAGTACTCACGTGCCTTCCGCACTTGTTGCCGGACCAAGTTCAAGTCTAGCGGTTTCAAGACGAAATCAAACGCGCCGGCATGCATCGCCTCAACCGCCATTTCGACGGTGCCGTGTGCGGTAATCATAATCACTGCGGTCTGTGGCCGCGAATAACGAATTTTCTTCAGCAAATCAATGCCGGTGATTCCGCAATTCAAACGTACATCGGCGATCACAAGTTGATAATTCTCTTTGTCGAATTTCGCTAACGCATCATCGGCATCATCGGCCGTGTCCACCACGTCGGCTTCCGTAGCCAGACCGCGAGCGAGTCCCGAACGGATGTTCGGTTCATCATCGACGATTAGCAATTTGAATGCAGCCGAGCTCATGAGTTTCCTTCGGTTGGCAACAGGACCGAAAACTGAGTTCCGGTCGGCCCTGTGCTAAAGTCGATACTTCCGGCATGTTGGCGAATGATTTTGTCACACAACGCCAACCCCATTCCGGTACCTTCGTTTCGTGTGGTGAAATAGGGATCGAAAATCTGTGATTGGATTTCAACGGGGATACCGTTTCCGGTGTCGGTCACATCGATCCGCAGATAATCGTCTTGCTTACTCAATCTAAATCGCAGGGTTCCACCGTCAGGCATCGCGGCGAGTGCATTGAGCGCCAGGTTCAACAAAACTTGCTCCAGACGCATCGAATCGGCTGCGATTGATTCAAGCGATTCGTCGGGCAAATCCACTTTTACGACCACGTTTTGTTGTTTGGTTTGTGGATGCAAAAAGCGGACGAGCTTTTCGATCAACGTCGCAACATCGACCCAGGAACGACCGAGTTCGTTAACCGAGGCGTAGTTACGAAAACTGTCGAGCACATTGGTAATTCGGGCCACTTCGATATGCAGCACGTCAAGCAACTCTTGGACTTCGCCATCGGGTGTGTCATCGGCAAGTCGTTCGCACAATAATTGGATGTGAAGCGAAAGAGCGCTAAGGGGATTCTTGATTTCATGCTGCAAACCGGCCGCAAGCGAACCGAGTCCCATGTAACGTTCCATCCTCCGCAATCGCTGTTCCATTAAAACACGCTCGGTAACATCGCGAATGTGAATGACCGTTCCGATGGCTTCCTCTCGCTGATTTTTAAGACGGGTACACCCCGCACGTAATGTTTGCTCGTGGCCATTTCGATTGACCGTATAGTCGCGATCGCGGATAGCGATTTGCCCTAAGTTGACTTCATTGCAAATTGTTTCTAGCAGCGCGTGCTCCCCGCCAGCTTGAGACGGCGTCAGCCCGACACCCTCGCCCTCGCTGAGGCCAAGAATTTCTCGTCCTCGAGGGTTCAGACTTGTCATTGTTCCGTTTCGATCCGTCGTAATGATCCCACCATCCATACTGGCGCGGATATCGGTTGCCAGTACCTGGGCGTCTCGCAGCGATTGTTCGCTGGATAAGTAGCCACGAACGACGAGGGCAAAGGCAATTGCCGTGCCAACGATATTTAGCACCAACAGAAACGAAAGTTTGCTACGCAATCGCAAATCCCCCGACAGCTCTTCAGCAACCGCCATGTCACTTTCAGGTAAATGTTGAATGATGCGAGCAACAATCTCCTGCTCGCGAGCCACATCGAACAGAATCCAGGTCGTGACCGACAAAGCAATCAAACTGAGGATGGCCAACCCTGCAGCAAAACGCCGTATCCCACGCCCATCGGGTACGTCAAACATGGTCGGATTCATCTGAGTTTGCGGCATGCTGCTGTGGCCAACCAAATAGGAAAATGGAACGATTCTAAGGGACGGACCGATTGTGGCGAACCGTCATTGGTGAGGAGACCGAAGTCTTTCAAAATTGTTGAATTTCCGCAACAAGGCAGTAACAAGGTCCATGATAATGCGATTTCCTCTCCGCATTGTGCAAGGGATTGCAGGGTTCATGCACACTCTTGCAGCACCCCAAAATTTAAGTGCAGGTTGTAATAAATCGTGGTGCTAGGCTTCATGTTAACGGGTGCTCAAGCCGACCCATTAACGATACATGAATCGCTTGGATGGTACCTCACCCGATTTTCAAAGCGAATTTTGGTTGGTTCTGTACGGCACCCTCAATGGAGACTACGGCAATGGATTGCCAACTTCAGGTTCGAGAACGTTGCACGCATGGCCGATTTCGGCCTCTCGCACGATGGAAAAGACTGGTCGCTATCGCGTTAGCGGCCATCTGTTTTCAGACGTCTGCGACTGCGCAGTCCCCTGCCGTTACCGACGGCATGATTTTGTCCAACGACGTCCACCTCGAACTTCAGCGGATGCAGCAGCAGATTGACGAGCTGAAGGCGGCCAGTGCCCTCCAGCCTGATGCTTCGATGGCACCGTTCTCACCGTCACCGATGATTTGCTGTCCACCGGAAACGCCAAAACCGAAATATCCGACCGCCCGTATTACCGGATTCTTGCAGGTCGATGCGGTGGGTTTTCACCAAGACTTTGCCAATATGCAAGCCGTCGGCGGCGGGGTTGCTGCGAATGGAGACGTCCAGGACGGTGCCGATTTTCGCCGAGCTCGTTTGGCTGCTACTGGACAAGCGTGGGACAATGTCAGCTACATGCTCGAAATGGACTTTGCCTTTCCAGGGCGTCCTAGCTTTATGGATGTGTGGTTGGACATTGACGACGTCGTCGGATCCAACAACCTGCGGATTGGTCAGTTCCGTCAACCTTTTGGTATGGATGGCCTGACCAGTGTCCGAGAAATGACATTCCTCGAGCGTGGATTGCCTTTCGCGTTCCTGCCGTTTCGTCAAATTGGTGCGATGCTCTACGGCAACAGCAAAGATGAAGTGGCGACGTGGGCGATTTCGGGATTCCGATTCCCCACCGATACATTTGGCGGCAACGTGGGCGACAACGGTGGCTACGGCATAGCGACTCGCTTGACCGGGTTGCTAGTCAATCGAGGCGATGGCAAAGGACTGCTTCACATCGGCGGTGGATACAGTTTCATCGATCCAGCGAACGATCAATTTCAATATCGCAATCAACCCGAAGTCTTTGTCGGCGAAACAGGTGGTGGAGCTCCATCGGGTGTCCCAGCCAATGTGCCACCGTTCGTTGACACGGGTGCTTTTGCTGCGGACAACGCGAACCTGTTCAACGCGGAACTTGCGATGGCATACGGATCGCTCTATACACAGAGCGAAGCGATTTACGCAGTCGTCAACCAACCCGCTGCTCCTACGATCACGCTGCCAGGTGCTTACGCTCAAGCCGGCTATTTCTTGACAGGTGAGACGCGAAAATACAACGGCAAGAACGGAGTGTTTGGACGTGTCAGCCCCAATCGCAGCGTCGGCGCCGAAAACGGTATCGGAGCGTGGGAGGTCGCCGGGCGATGGTCTTACATTGATTTGAATGACGAAAATATTCAGGGCGGCCGCTTGAACGATCTGACAGCGGGATTGAATTGGTACCTAAATCCCTACACAAAATTCCAATTCAATTACATTCACGCCATGCTCGACAGCCCAATCAATGGCGAAAGTGATGCCGACATCTACGCGATGCGAGCACAAGTCGACTTTTAATGATGCTGCCGTCGCGTTCGCGGCCGCCCACGTTCTGGCGAATGCAACTACGGCTTGAATCCCACTTCATTTGTCAGATTGCTCTAAGTTCAACTTTCGCATTTTTTGCGATTTGCAATGGAGAACAATTGTTTGTGCTGCCAGCCCAGCAGTGCTGGCTGGACAATTGTTCTACAATGGCGACGAGCTTTGCACTTATCCCCCGAGTTAATTCCGTGTGTTCCTTTGATGGCTAACTGCGATTAACGCAGCGGACCTCCGTTTTTATGACCGAACTGCAACACGCTGAACCGACTGGTGATCTCAAGCAGACTGCTTCTAGCAGCCTGATTGAAATAGGCGTGATTGTCGCTGGCCCGCTCGATACGATCGATTCTCAAGCGGCAAAGTTAGCGGTCGAACAGACGGACGCCCGTCTATCGGAGTTGTTTCCCGCCTTTCATTTCAATTTTTTTGAGATCAAACGTCCCGAGTTGGCGGGGGCGAGTATGGGGGTTAACGGTCGTATCGAACCGAGCTTGTTACTTCAACAGGCAGTGGAAGAACGAGATTCACGGCACTGGGACTTTGCCTTTGTGTTGACCGCCGCCGAACTTGTCGGCAACTATTCGTCCTACTGCTTTGCTGCGTTAAGCCGGCCACTGGATACCGCGATTATCTCGATGTCGCTGATCGATCCACAGGCATTGGGAGTCGAGGCAAATCCGGAAGAGCGAATTGAGCGGATCGCACGTCGCTTGAGCCGTTTGATGCTGCACAGCATGGGGCACTTGACCGGTCTGCCCAAGAGTGATCATCCGAACGACCTGTTGTATCATCCACCTAACGCGCAAGCACTCGACTTGATGGCCGGGATTGATAAAGAGAGCCTAGCCCGTCAGCGAAAGGCGTTGACTGAGATTGCCGACCAGCGTCTCGAAGAAGGGGCGGGGCGGCGGTTGGGCTATCCGATGTTTGCGCTGCGCGCCGCCTGGATCAATCGCAAGGAAATTCATCAAGCGATTTGGGCAGCCCGTCCGTGGCAGTTTCCCCAGCGACTAAGTCGATTGACGATCGCTGCCTTTTCCACGCTCGCCATCCTGTTGATGACCGCCGAAGCGTGGGATTTGGCACTTGCCCAGGGGATCGGAAACGTGAGTGTTCTGTTTCTGGTCACCATGCTATCGACAACGATCTACGTGGTCCTGCGTCAACAATTGTTAGTACGACGTGGGACGAGGCGTAGCGAACAATCCGTCGTCACCTCCGTCGCTGCGTTTGGGATCGTGTTCGTGGGAATGGCGACCACATGGATGGCCTTGTTTCTGGTCGGTGTTCTCCTTGCCCACTTTCTGTTTCCCAATGAGTTGATTGCGACTTGGGCATCTTCGACGATTCATACTGCTCGCCAGCTGAACGTGTTTGATCGCCCTTACATGGCCGTATTCGCTGCGTCACTGAGCTTGCTGATCGGTGCACTGGGGGCCAGTTTTGAATCGCAGCACTATTTCCGTCATATCATCTTTGTCGACGAAGAGATCTAGCAAATTGGTTGCGGCATCACGCCGCTGGATGCACTTGGTAAAATGTGACTGATCGCAGGCGCCTGCGAGATGGCATGGCTTTTGCCACCGATGCCTTACTCAAACGAGGGCATTTGCAAAACACGTCGCCCCCACCATCGCCCTGCGGTTTTTTGTGGTGATTGCGACGGATCTCTAGCACAAAGACAAACAAGATGAATTCACGCAAAGCAATTATCACCGGCGGCAGCACCGGTATCGGACGTGCGACTGCGGTCACTTTGGCAAAAGCGGGCTACGATGTCGCGATTACCTACGTGAATGGCGAAGACGAAGCAAAGCATACTGCGAAGGATGTCGAAGCGTTGGGACGTCGCTGCGTCATCAAACAACTTGATTTGTCATCCCCCGAGACCGCCAATCCGTGTGTGGACGAGATGGTCGATGAATTGGGGGGACTCGATGTGATGGTCAGCAACGCGGGGATGATGGTCCAGCAAAAGATTCCACACATTGATCTGGAAACCACGTACAAGATTTTTAACGTGAACACGTTTGGTGCAATGATGGCAATCCAGCGGAGCGTCAAGCATCTGCTGCCAAACGGAATCGATGGCCCCGCTCGTGAAACGCCAGGACGAATCATCGTGGTGACGAGCGTTCATGAACAGATCGCGAATCCGAACGACACGCTTTACACGATGACCAAACACGCGTTGGGGGGCTTGGTTAAATGCTTGTCTTTGGACCTGTCGCCGCTAAACGTCACTGTCAACGCAGTCGCACCCGGTGAGATCGCGACCCCGATGAACAACATGTCCGCCGAGGATATTGCCGACGCAAAACGGCCAGCGATACCGGTTCGCCGGCCAGGTTATCCCGATGAAGTCGCCTCGGTGATTGAGTTTTTAGCGAGCGAGAAGAGCGGCTTCGTCACAGGGTCACGCTGGACGGTCGACGGGGGATACGAAGCGGCCGCCCCGTTGGCTGCGTCCGGATTCCGCGAAATCTATCTGAAGTCTCAAACGTCCAGTTAACGCCTTGTTGAGAAAACATCCTCGTTTAGACAACACCGCAGGGGCCGATTGGATGATAACCAAGCATTCGAGACGATAAATGACCAGTCGATTTGGATCTCGTTTCGATTTAAGCGATTTCGATAAAGCATACTCAACCAAATGCCGCCAATTCGACACATTCGCGGCCCCAAAAAGTAAGCGAAAACAAATTTGATCGATGTGGCACGCCGCTTGCGTCTGCAGTGCTCTCATGGCAAACCCAAACGGTGACGGATGGCGAAAGTGGGCGTCAATCCTCAACGTGTTTGCCTAATTAGATTTAAAACCTCCACCCTCGAAGATCTAGGAACGAAACAATGAAACTTGCAATCTCTACTTTGGCACTGTCGGTGTGTTTGGCAGCTGCGGGATGTAACGACAGCGTGTACGACGAACAAGCCGATGCCGTGCGCGACGCGACTCAAGAGCAAGCGTCGGACATCCGCGATAACACGCAAGCCACCGCAGACGCAATTCGCGAAGATAGCCAACAAACGGCAGAAAACGTACGTGACCGCTACGAAGCCGCCAAACCTGCGGTCGAAGATAACGCCGAAGAAAGAGCCGACGCGATCGAAGAACGTGGCGAAATGAAAGCGGATCAACTCGAAGAGCAAGGCGAGAACAAGGCGGACCAGATCGAGTCAAGCGGCGAGAAGAAAGCCGATCAACTCGAAGAGCTTGATGACGACGATGCCGTCAACGAGATTGAATAAGCTGTCGCTTCTGGTAACGACACGCAAGTGATTTGCTCACTTGCCAAAAACGAAAACGCGTAGCGAATTCCGCTACGCGTTTTTTTGTGGGATAGGCTTCCAGCCTGTCAACGGTTTTTAAATAGCGAAACTCGCAAGTAGCGAAACTCGCAGAGAGTTTCGGAATGGGTAGAAAGAGAGTGCTGACGACAGGCTGGAAGCCTATCCCACTTCTATTGGGCGAGGCTGCCGCCATCGAGAATCTGTTGTTCAACAAACAGATAGCGTGGCTTGCCGCCGCGACGTTCGAGTCGATACAGTGCCGCACTTCGCACATCGGATGACTCGTACATCCGCTCGCCTCCGAGATAACGAAGCGTTGCAATGCTGAACGCTAACCAAACAGTGCGGGGTACTTTATCGACCTTTGAGCATGGCTGTATTAAACCATCGAACGGGCCGCCAATGAATTCAATCTCGTCTTGGTCTATTTGGACGTCCACATACGAGGTTTTTACGCTCGACCGAACGCGAAACACTTGCTCCATGATTCGCTGAAAAAAGACTATCACTCGCATGTTGATCCCCCCGGACAACGGTTGTGTTAGTAGTGTTCACATCCAACCGGGTCTTCCTTTGGCGACTGAATTCTCACGCAGTCTTTTCATTCAAGCGACCTCGATAAATGGTGAACCATTCTCATTCACTGATTAAGAATGTCGAAGCAATCAATGTACCTTTGGCAAGCGATTTGCATGATTGATGGAATAATCATCAATTTTTTGACTGTCTAAATGAGAATTAAAATGGCGAACACCACCACGGACCATAACACGATTCGCAAATGGGTAGAGGACCGCGGCGGAGTCCCTGCGACGGTAGAATCAACAGCGGACGACAGCGAATCGGCAGGTCTGCTACGGATCGACTTTCCGCACGGCTCGCGAAATGATCGTTTGTCGACGATCCCATGGGAGATGTTTTTCGAGAAATTCGATGCCGAAAAACTGGCCTTTCTTCACGAGGAAAAAGCAGCCAACGATGAGCTCAGCCGATTCTGCAGATTCGTCCGCCGAGACGAATAAGTTCCCTGCCGATCAGTCGCGTCCCCAATTGCCGCTGCCTAGTGTGGTGCCAATTGACACGGCGATCCTCGTTCCGGGATTTATGTCGCCTGCATGGATGATGTGGCCGCTAGCTCATAGTTTGACCGACGAAGTGGACTGTGTGGTTCGTTGGGATTATCCGCGAGTCTTTACGGATATCCAGGCAACCATCCGTTCGCTCGCGTCTGAAATCCAATCTCGCCGCAGTCACTCTCAACATCTAGCGATTGTCACACACAGTTTCGGTGATTGGATCGCCCGTTCGGCACTTCAGCGAATCGAGCATCATCCGCCGACTCGAGTCGTATCGATCTGTCCTGTGACGACTCGAATTATTGTGGCTGCGTTTATGTTGCAATTAACCCGTTGGGTATTGCCAGAGTTGTCGGTGATGTCGAACCAGAGCCTTGCCGAAGTTCCTTTACCATCCGCCCCTTCGATCACTCACCGTGTCATTTGGGCGAGTGGCGAGTTGCTTGTGCCGCGGTATATTCCTGATCCCCATCCATCGCTAAAGGAAACCACGGTGCTGGGGATGCATAATTCGG
>CAXBHV010000151.1:0-9433 GCA_963974855.1 uncultured Rhodopirellula sp.
GCAGGATTTGATCGAGACGTTTGAGCAGCTGATTCGTCGCAGTGAGGCGGGCGAGGGAGCGGTCGCGAAGGGGACTCATTCGTCTTAGCGTAAGTCGTTTTGGCGTTTTTTGCCTTTTGTTTTAGTGAGCCGTGGCGCGTGAGCGGCCGGGTACTTAGATCAACAGGCGGCTAGTCACGGTTCCTTCGTTCAACCAGGGCGATTGCGGTGGCAACCAACTGGATTCCCCCGCTGATTGCTGCCTCACTTCTCAGCGACTGCCGACTAGGATTTGTCCAACGACGAGCCAAACGGCGGTAAAGGTGATGCCTAAAGCGGCATGTAGGGTATCGACATTCATCGGTTGCGAGCCTTTTCATAGAAGGTGAACGGACATGACATGGCCCGTTCCCTGGCCCGCACTTGGTCGGCAGCTGATCTTCAGTCGCCAATCGAATGCTTGTGTAGCAGCGCTTTTCCCGGCGCTATGGTTGTTATCGGCTTTGCGTTACACCAAAATTGCAAAAAAAGGTTCTGGGCGGACAGAGCACCCAGGCCTCACAAGTTCACAGCCATCACAAAAATTCAGCGTCGACACGATTCGGCGATTGCAAAGGGTTTGTTTCACGCGATGACGATTAATTACTGGTTGATGAAGTCCGAACCGACCACTTTTTCGATCGAAGACTTGGCGGGTCAGCCCGACCAAACGACGTGTTGGGAAGGGGTTCGCAACTATCAAGCACGAAATATGTTGCGAGACGATATTCAGGTCGGCGACCGCGTGTTGTTCTATCACTCCGCCTGCAAGGTGCCTGCAGTGGTGGGGACGGCGGTGGTCAGTAAGAGCGGTTATCCCGACCCGTTCCAGTTCGATCGCAAGAGTAATTACTTCGACGCAAAATCGGATCCCGAAAATCCCCGCTGGTACTTGGTCGATATCAAGTTGGAGAAAAAGTTTGAGCGGCCCGTGACGCTGGCGGAATTGCGAGAGCGAGCGGGGCTAAAGGGGATGGTGCTGCTGCAAAAGGGCAGCCGGTTGAGTGTCCAACCCGTGAAGAAGAAAGAGTTCGAGACGATCGAGAAACTGGCGAGCAAGCCGGCGTAGAACTCAAGAGAGCTCCAACAGCGATTCGAGACGATGAGGACCGCAGAAGGCGGTATGATTTTGGTGGTTTTAGGGGACTTGCACGTCAGCGGCTTGGATCCGATACTTTTGCGAATCCCAAGTTCAGTGGAGAGCGATGTTTTGCCTTTAAAACATGGTTTTTGTTAAGGGGACTTGGCGAAAGGTGCGATATTTAGCACATTAGTAGTGATAAGCCGAAGTGGCGGAATTGGCAGACGCGCTGGATTCAAAATCCAGTTCTCGCAAGGGAGTGAGGGTTCGAGTCCCTCCTTCGGTACTAAAAAAGCAGACAAAGGACATCGAGTTTCAAGCTCGATGTCCTTTTTTTGTTGAGTAAAGCTCGTACCCCCTTTTTGATCCCTCCCCCCTCCTCTTTTGGTGCTTGCTTTGGCCTCATCGCGACGATTCGCTCGCAACCCCATTCGCTTGCGAAACGGTGGCTTTGAAGTGGTCCGCTGGTTTCCGCACCGCTAAAAAACGCACCCGCTAGGGAAACGCTGTGACGCATTTTCATGCCGTGTTTTGTGGTGTTTTAACGTAGCGGAAGTCGTCAAGACTTTCGTTGAACGAACCCAATTCCCGAAACTCTTGACGAGTTCCGCTACAAAATGCTTCACAGCGTTGCCGATAGGGGCAAAGCTCGATGGTGTCGGGTTCGCATGTGGGCGTCTGGTATTGGGTGCGTGATATATTCGGTGACAAGTCTCGGTCCTAGAATTAACTAATGCCGGGTACGTTCTTCCGCCCACAAAAAAGAACAAGCAGCTTTGATTCATCCAATTTGATTCATCCACCACGAAACGATCGATCATGTCCCGTCGAAAAAATAAAGCGAAGAAGACTAAATCGAAGATGCGACACAAGCAACAACCTGCTAGTCGTGCTAAAGGAACTGCCCATGATCTTCCGCTGCTTGATAGTGATGAATTGCTCCAATCGGGCGCCCCGCCTGAATTGGTGGAAATGGTGATGCACGCACAGCAGGCAGCGTTGGCAGGCGACATGTCGCCCATGGAAGAAACCATGAAATTGTTCGAAGCGATTAGCGCTAATGAGCATGGTGGGAAAAGTTCGCCGGAAGCGACGTACCCGCTTTCAACGCCCGAGGCCGCTCGTGCGTTGTTTGCGTTTGAATCCGAAGATGGTAATGATCCGGGCTATGCGATTGCTGCTAAGCAAGCGATTGAAATCGATCCCAATTCGGTCGAGGCGTTGGTCACATTGGGAGACTTGGCCGAGTCGATTGAGGACCGGGTCCATTGGTATCGCCGGGCAAGCAAGGCGGCAGATTCGAAACCGCGAAAGTTGGTGCGAACCGAGATGCCATTTGTGCGATCCCAAATGGGAGGCAGATTGATCGATGATTCTCGCTTGGTGGACGCTGCCGACGTCATGTTTCCCGGCTTGGATGAAGATCCTTCCGATAGTGTTGGCTTACGATTTTCGCTGCTCGATTTGTGTTTTCGGCTACGTTGGTACGATGAACTGGAGACACTTCTCGATCGCTTTCCGCACGACCAATTAGGTCCGTTCCTGTTTGCCGAGCCGATCTATCTGTTTCAATCCGAAGGGCAATCGCCGAAAGCCGACGCGTTGCTGAGGGCGGTACACAAAGCAAAACCAAAAGTGGCACGTTTTTTGGTGGGGCTTGAGCCATTGCCGCCTTTAGGTCCTCGGCAACATTTTCGCGTGGGTAGTGATGAGGAAGCGGTCATGATCGCCGGGTATTTATTGCCCGGCATTCGCACCGTCGAAGGCACAGCACGCTGGATTCGCGAGACACTCGGTGTAAATCTATCGCAACCAAGTTCCTCTCCGAATGATGGTTTCGGCGTTCAGCGAGGAGCGGGTGATTTAGACAAAGCGTTGTCGCTGCCACGAGGCAAAATGACATGGCATTATCACTTGCATCGATTGCAAGATGGTTCGTACCTCGGTGTGTTGCTCGAGGATTTGACGCCGATCGCTTCTGCAAGGTTTGCTTCGCGACCCAAGACAAAAGAGCTTCGCAACTTTTTGCTCGATTCGATTTGTGAGCCGATGGTCGGTCGCCCCAGGAAACCGGCTGTGCTCTATGTCCCGACGAAGGCCGATGACAAAGCACTCGCCAAAGCGGTGGGAACTTACGGAGTAAACTGCGAACATCAAGCACTTGAGGCAGATGTGAAGATGATGCTCGCTGAGAGCCTAGACACTCTGGCGAGACGTCTTGTTCATCTCACTGGCGATACGAGTGGTGAAACGGATGAGGTCGATGTTTCGGACTTGCCACAAACCGATGAACATTGGTTGGTAGGCGTTTTTCAGCCGCCGATGTGGATCGTCGATCAGTCCACTCCGTATCGTCTCTATTTGCAATTGGTGATCAATTCAAGTAACGGATGTATTCTCGGGACCGATAGCACGGTCGATTTTCCGTCCCCCAAGCATCAATGGAGCGTGATTGCCCAAGCGATGGCGAATCCCATGGTCGGCCCGCCACGTCGTCCCGAAAGGATTATTCTTGATCCCCGAATGCCGGTCGATTCACTCGATGGCGGAGGTGGTGCATTCGAGATTGTGGCCGGCGACCAACAGATCGCAGCGAGCTTTGACGAATTCATTTCGGATTTGGTTCAGAACACGAGTGATGGTGATGCACCGCTTGCGAATACCAAGGGCGTGACGAAAAAGCTGATGGAGCGATATTATGATGCAGCTGCTCGGTTCTACAAAGCAGCGCCCTGGCAAATGGTCGGTGGCGATAATTTGATTCGATTGCAATACGAAGGGGAACGCGAGCCAAACTGGGGGATCTCCGTGATGGGGCAATTAGGGCAAGTGCTCGGGTTGTCGCTGATTCAAAACGTGGATCAAGCCAAGGGGTTTATAGAAGATCGCTATCCAATCGAAAAAATTGTCGCGATCTCGATTCAATTCGGCGAAGCGTTCGAGATGGTTCCTATTGACCTTTGGCACTTGGAGCAAAACCACTGGGCGGTTGCTGGCGAGGAAGCGTATCCGTGTGTTATGAAAATGGAACACGGTGAGCGGGCAAGTGGTTTGAGTAACGAAGAGTTGCGAATGGTCGAATCGGTGATGAGTATTGTTCCTCGTTTCTTGGATCAACCGCGTGATCAAACGATGGCAGGAAAGGACTCACTTGGACGTGAGTTTCGCATGAGTTGGGAACTCTAAACCGTACACAACCTACTCTTGGGAGATTGATAATGCGACTACGACATATTGCTGTGTTGACACTGTTGTTCGTGCTTGGGGTGCAGAGCGGGGAAGCTCAGTCACCGCGTTCATCATCCCCACGCTCTTCGGATCAAGTTCAATCGATGTTCCGGCGAATGGATCGCGATCGCAATGGGGTGATCGACAAGGGCGAAGCACCGGCGAAGTTGAAGACGATGTTCAGCGATTGGGATCAGGATTCCGACGGCAAGCTTAGCGCGGCGGAGTTTGAGTCGAATTTTTCCAAATCACGTGTCCGCGGGAAGGCGGGGTCGCGAACGGGTGAGTATGTCGCGCCAGCGGCGAGAGCAGAGCGGCAACCGGAAGCTTTGAAAGCAGGCGATCGTGCTCCTGATTTCAGCTTGCCGCGTGTCGGCGGCAAAGGCAAAGTAACGTTATCGGATTTGTATCGCGATAAACCGGTGGTGTTGGTGTTTGGCAGCATCAGTTGCTCACCGTTTCGCCAGCGAGTTCAGCAAGTAGAGCAGTTGTACGAGGAGCACAAAGATAGTGCGCATTTTCTGATGGTTTACATTCGCGAGGCACATCCCGATTCCAAGATACAGGTCAAAACGACTGCGGGCGACGAAGTGTTACAAACGTTTGTGCAGACGAACGATTTGGCGTTGCGTCGCGAGCATGCAGCGACATGCGAGCGAACGTTGTCGTTCACGATGGTAATGGACGGCGTGGACAACCGCGTCAATGCCGCCTATGCCGGCTGGCCGATCCGTCTCGTCGTGATTGACCGCGAAGGCCGAGTCCTCGACCCCGGCGCCCCCGGCCCCCAAGGTTTCAGCCCCGACAAAGTCGCCACCTGGCTAAAAACGCTGGATTAACTTTAAGCCTTCTGTATCACGGTTATGCAATGCAATCGCTATTCTCGTAATAGCACCATGCCATAAGGAGGCACGAAAACCTTACCTTGAATTCGCTGGTTGGCGTTTGTTTCGTCTTTCCAGGTCTTGCTTTGGCCATCGCTCCAAAACACGAGTTGAGCGTTCGCATATTGCGGAAACCAAGAGGAGTGAAATTGGTAATCGTGGCCCGTTCCTGTGCGGTTGATGAGCACCAGATAGTGACTCGGGCCGGAGACCTTTTCAAACACCAGCCAGTCGGCTGAGTCGTTTAGGATTGCACCCAAGTCGCCATTTGCGTATGCGGGGTGCTTCGTTCTTAAATTCGTGAGTCCGCGGACCAGATGGAGGATTTTGCCTGCAGCGTTCTGTTCTTCAACCGAGATCCCGTCATTGGGTTTATCGAACCGTGGGTGAAACCACTCCGTTTGCGGTGTTGCGAGACCCGACTTGTGCCACGGGAATGGTTCGCGAAGTGTCTCGTCGTATATCCCGGAATTATCACCTTGAGGCGGAGGACTGCCATTCCACTTGTAACCTGGCTGCATGAGCTCGTCGCCGTTGTACAGGATCGGATATTTACCAAGCGACATCAGCAGGTACATTCCCACGCGATAAGCCTCGTCCACGCTCGACTGCATACCGTGCTGGTGAGCTTGCTCAAGATGCGACGCTAGTCGCGGATCTTCGTCGTGGCTCGATAAAAACACGAACGTTTGAAAGGGTTCGTTTCGCGGGATCGCTCCAGGACGCTGCTGGGCGACTCGGTTGACGTCACGGCAACCTTCGACAAAGCCTTTCCAGGAGACGAGAAAACCGGAACTGGGGAACGCGATCTGGGATCGGATTACGTGCATCAACGGCGCATCCAGCAACGCGTCATTTCCATACGCGTGCCGCCTCAAGCCTTCCTGGTCACCAAGGATTTCGCCAACCAGCACGGCATTCGGATTGATTCCGAGAACATGGTCCGAAAATTCTCGCCACCAGTCGTTGTTGCGCAAAATGTCCTGCTGCGTCAGTGCCCCAAAGGTGTCTCCATAAATGTGCTTTGCCGCATCCAAACGAAACCCGTCGATACCTTCATTGAGCCAGAATTTTGCAATGTCCTTCATCTCTTTGCGAACTTCCGGCTCATCGAAGTTCAAGTCGGGCATGCTGCTATCGAACAGCCCGAGATAACGCACTTGATTGCCGGTGCTACTGGTAGCAGTGTGCCACGGCCCCGTCTGTGCTTGTTGGTTGGTGTCTCGGAACTGATAAAACTTACGAAAAGGTGACGCGGGATTGTCAACCGCTTGCTTGAACCACGGATGTTCGTTTGACGAGTGATTGACGGGCAAGTCCAGGATGATACGGACGCCGCGTGCGTGAGCTTCTTGGATTAGACTCTTTAAGTCTTGCAGCGAACCGTAGTCTGGGTTGATGCTGCGGTAGTCCGTGACGTCATAGCCGTGGTAAGTGGTTGTTGGAAAGATCGGCATCAGCCACAGGATGCCAACTTCGAGATCATCGTCGCTATCCATATCTCCGTCGTTTAGGTAATCGAGCTTTTCCCGGATCGCCTTTAAGTCCCCAATTTCGCCGGCGGCACTAGCAGGTGCTGTATCACTTGCAGTGTCGGCAAACGAACGAACAAAGATGTGATAAACAAGGCAGTTATCTTGCTGAGCAAATGCGACGCTCACATTGCTTGCCAAGACGATCGCAGTGACAAAAAATTTACATCCCCAGCGAGTGAATCGATTGACGAGTGATCGCATTATGAGAGTTCCTTCGTGTTCCAAGTGACGCAAATTCTTGCCGGTTGGATAGTGCTGCCGGAATTCGATTATTGTGCTCTTCTTGTCAAAGTCCAGTACGGGCGCCCGCCGGAAGCCTAGGTGAAGTTGGCGGAGGTAACGATGACTACGTATGGTCAAAATCGCATCGGCTTCCGCCAGTACTTTTACAATCGGTTCGAGGCTTCCTTCGTTTACGTGATATCGAGTGACTCCTTTGCCTCCGTCGACCGGTACACCCTCGCAGCTCAAGGAACGGATTTTGGGGAACACACCAGTTTTATTTCAGTCGTTTTTTAAACCACGCGAAGGTCTGTTTCAGCTACGAATTGGATTGCAAGGTGTTAGTTGATCTTCGTATGGGCGGCGACTGAAAACCAAACAGTGGTTCCATATCGTCTTCCTTTAGATAGTGGACGTACCAGACCCGCATTAAAGCCTGAATGGTGGATTGGATTTCATTTCGTTGGATTAGTTGCGAGAGTTCACCCGAGGCAACTGTTTTGGAATCCGCGATGACGGATCTTGCGATATCAACTTCAATCTGCTGCGGCGAAAGTGATTGTTCTGTGCGTGCTAAGCTTCCCCAAAATGCAGCAATGCAGTAGGCGAAAGATGCTTTCGCTAATGACGACCAAGGTTTTTCGGTCGACTTGTCGAGCCTCGATAACTTCTTGAGGATCGCAGAGAATGTTTCCGCTAGCTTTGAATCGTCGCAGTATTTGTGTTCGCTTGTCTGGATCAACTTTGCGACTGATTGGCAAACCGCGATCAATTGCAGTTGATTTGCTACCGGAAACGCGATGTCCTTGTCCGTTTGGTCGAGTTGGCGACAGGTCAAAGCGATTGAAGCCAAGTGCGCTGCTAAAAGCTTCTCTAATTTAATTGTCGTGTGATTTAACTGGGCTGCTGCTTGGAGCTTATGCCACATTTGGGCACTGGAGCACTTTTCGCCAATCTCCGACGTCTTTAGGTCATCACATACCGCAGTTTGGTACGCGTCTCGAAGCAATTCAGTTGACTCCACTTGTTTCAGCCAACGACTGGCGATAGAGCCAGAACCAGAGTCCAATGCACTGACCTGTTGGCAAAAGTCGGGTATTAAATCACGAGTAATTGGATTCGCTATCAGATTTTCTTTGGCTTCGACATTGAAGTAACCGAGGTACCAGAGTTTGACCAGTGCATCTAACACTTGGTTCATGTTGGTCGTGCGAAGTCCCCCATCCAACTCACGCCTCACTTCGACCATTCGTGATTCCAGTTGATTGCCGCTTCGCTTGCCTGCAAAGGCGGAACGTGCTCGCGCGGCGACCGACTCTGTATCGATAGAGCCAAAGCGATTGTACGTGATTCGGCCACACATCTGTGCGAGGCATTGAGCGAATGAAATGGTTGTGACATGTTCGCCCCCTTGGAAAATCGATCGTTCGAGTTCCGTGACCTCCGCAATTACTTGATCAAGTTTCTCTCGTAGGTTCGCATCGGGCTCTTCATCGGATATCGCCAGTTCTTGTGAAGGCATCATGATTGACGCGATTCTAATGCATAGCTCGATGAGCTTCATTCGCCCACCGATTTGAAAGGTTGAATGAGGACGGCCGCGATGTACTTCCTGACATGCTGTTGCGATGGCGACTAAATGCGCGGCCCACAAATATGTGATATTCACCGATTTTGAAAACTGACGCGATTTTTGCAGGAACTCGAACCACAGTAGCGCCGAGAACGACTCGGCATCAATTCCCATCACGTTTATGTCTTCGAGGACCGCCTTTCGATAGGCGCTTCTCACGTCCGCGTGTGTCTCATACAGACGCAACCAAGATGACGGTGCGTCAGCGGAATCTCGATAGTGTTGCTGAGGTTGCTCAATGGCAAGCATCAATGTGTGCACATGCTTCCCAAAGCTTGGAAAGGCGAACTTAGACATCGGCCATATCGCTTCACTAAAAATGTCGTCTTCGCGATAAGAAACCTCTTCATAACAAGCAAGTCGATATGCCGTCAGTAGCCTTTCCATGAGCACGTCAAAGTGTGGCGGCCCGCCACAGTGCAACATCTCTTGTGAATTTGCAGCGTCTGGTCGTTGGTTGCGAAGTGCACGCAAATAGGACGCGACTTTCTCGCTTTCGATGTCGTCAGAATCTTTTTCTTCGACAACCGGCACCGCAAGTTCTTGAATGCCCCAGCGTTCTAGCTCGCGGCAAAGTTTTGATGCGTTGTGGTATCCCAACAAACGATAGGCGGACACCTGATCTTCTGTATAGAATTGATTGGTCGTAGGCTCATCGGGGAACGTTGGAAAACGATGTCGTATTTGCTGGATTTCGATTGGGTCTGATTCGGAGATTGCCATTTGACAGTAGATCAGAAGTCCTTCTTTGGCGTCGGAATAGCGAACTCGCATGCACAGGTAGGGTTGGTGCGCCAAACGTTGTTCACCAAACTGCAGACGCCCGAAATCG
>CAXBHV010000152.1:0-9351 GCA_963974855.1 uncultured Rhodopirellula sp.
CTCTCCCCCGACTTCGTCGGTGGAGAGGTAACTGCACTATCGGCCGGAAGAAAAAAGTCACCTCCAATATCCGACGTCAATACCAAAGTTTTAGCGGACCAGCCTTAGCCTAACGTCGTCGGCTCAGCGAGTCCTGGCTTACTCAGGTGCACGCCGCCGTTTTCGCGTGAATGAGTCCTGACAACCTTGATCTGACAACCGCGTATTGTTCCGAGTGGTGTAACTCAGTGGAGCTGCGTTTGAATGCTTTGCTGCCGCAGAGAAGACCAGCGGATTAGGGAGGACAGTACAACTCTGTGCTGTGTGCGGACTTGACATCGAAAAAACGATTTGTGTTAAGCTATCGAACGATGGCGAATCCATTGTGGGCGACAAAACAGCAAGCCCACGAACTCATTATCCGCAGATTCTAGTTAGCCCAGCTTCTGCGTCTTAAAGGATCATTGACGATGTTTTTACTAGCCGCACTGACTCTATTCATTTCGCCAACTCTGAGCGATGAACAAGTTCGCGTAACACGAAACGGCGACCAAATTTTGCCAACCGTAAATGGCACACAAATTAAACCGCACATCGTTCACACGCTTCTGACGGTCGAGTCCGCATATGGATCTGATGATCATGACAGCTGGGTAAAGTCAAGACAGAAGTTAGCTGAGTCAAGGAAACGCATCGAAGAGATTAGCCGTCGTCGCGAAGGTACGCGTGAGAGGATGAAAGAAATGATCAAGCGTTTTAACGAACTGCGTCGAGAGAAACCAGTGAAACCATTTAAAAGCAACCAAATACAGAGCACTCTATAACGCTCCGTTTCAAACGGCCTTAGGATCGAGTGGAAAATAAGAGCCCAGTTTCGAGTGGGGCCGATTTCCACCGGCCGTCCTTTACCGCTCAATGGAGTCGGCCGGTAGGAACCGGCCCTACACTCTGCCGACGTTTCAATATGCGACAGGTCTTACACCCGCCGCAGTGGGTGTGACGAATCGCCATAGCACACCAGGCTGATTGACGCTAAGCTCACAGCATCCAAGGTTTACGCTCCTCTTAACAAAATACCGAACGATTTCGCGTTCGTTAGAAAGGCGAAATCAGCAAATGAAATTTGATGACTACAAAACGGATGGCTTTTACGACGAAATCTTCGAAGCTTCCGGTGTTCCCCGCGAGGTTTCCGAACCGCTGATCCAGCGAATTGAGTCGTTACCCGAAGGCGATTTGCATCGACGCCAACAGGCTGCAGAGGCGGCGTTCATGCAGATGGGGATCACCTTTACTGTTTACGGGACAGACGAGGGCACCGAACGAATCTTCCCGTTCGACATCATGCCCCGCGTCATCGAACCCGACGACTGGTCACGCATCGAACGAGGGCTTAAGCAGCGTATCGAGGCGTTGAATCTTTTCGTCCACGACATCTACCACGACCAAAAGATTGTCAAGGATGGCGTGGTTCCACGCGAGTTGCTCGAATCGGCGGATTCGTTCCGCCACCAATGCGTCGGATTGAATCCACCCCGCGACATTTGGGTTCACATCACAGGGACCGATTTAGTGCGTGATGACTCGGGTGAGCTTCACGTGCTTGAGGACAATTTGCGATGTCCTTCTGGCGTTTCGTATGTGTTACAAAACCGCGAGATTCTGAAGCGGACGTTTCCTCGTTTGTTCGAATCGATGCAAGTCCAACCGGTTTACGATTATCCGAACCGTTTACTCGCGGCACTTCAGTATCTTGCACCCGATGGTGTCGCTGAACCAACGGTCGTCTTGCTCACACCTGGCATGTACAACTCCGCTTACTTCGAGCACGCCTACTTGGCTCAGCAAATGGGCATCGAATTGGTCGAAGGCCGCGACTTGGTCATCCAAGGTGGCTTTGTGATGATGCGTACAACGAAGGGGTTCCAGCGAGTCGATGTAATCTATCGTCGTATCGACGATGACTTCATTGACCCCAAGGTCTTTAGAAAAGACTCTTGCCTGGGTGTTCCCGGTTTAATGGAAGCCTATCGAGCCGGTCGCGTCGCACTTGCCAATGCGCCGGGCACCGGCATCGCAGACGATAAAGCGGTTTACGCGTACGTCCCGGAAATCATCAAGTACTACCTGAAACAAGATACAATCATTCCAAACGTGCCCACGTTCCTTTGTTCGGAACCGGAGCAGCTGAAGCATGTGCTGGCGAACTTGGACAAATTGGTCGTCAAAGCGGTCAATCTGTCCGGTGGTTACGGCATGTTGATTGGGCCACACTCGACCAAGAAAGAGCAAGACGAGTTCGCCGCACAGATCAAAGCAAATCCACGCGATTTCATCGCCCAACCAACGCTGGCGCTGTCGCGAGCCCCCACGATCGTCGACGATCAATTTGAGGGGCGACATGTTGATCTACGTCCTTACATTTTATACGGCGAAGACATCTTCGTAATGCCGGGCGGACTGACGCGAGTTGCGCTTCGCAAAGGGTCGCTGGTCGTCAATTCATCGCAGGGCGGTGGCAGCAAAGATACCTGGGTCGTCGCTGCACCAACGCCTGCTCAAACACAGTCTCAGTCGCAATCAACTTTGAAGGACTACAAAAATGCTTAGTCGGACAGCTGATGCAATCTATTGGCTAAGCCGATACATCGAGCGGGCGGAGAATGTCGCCCGATTCGTGGACGTCAACTTCACGCTGGCATTGGATTTCCCCGACGATACCGTCAAGCAGTGGAAACCGCTAATCGCGACCACGGGCGATGAAGATATGTTCGCCGAGCGGTACGACGACATGAATGAGCAAAATGTCATTCAGTTTTTGACGTTTGATCGCGACAATCCAAACTCGGTTCTGTCGTGCCTTTGGTTTGCTCGAGAGAACGCACGTGCGGTCCGCGATACGATCTCGTCAGAGCTGTGGGAACAGGTCAACCGTTTCTACTACCTTGTGAAGAACGCGGCAGGATCGACGCCGATTGATTCGCCCCACGAGTTCTATGCACAAATCAAGTCCGCAAGTCATTTGTGTACCGGAATCAGCGAATCAACCATGTCACACACCGAGCCATGGCATTTCGCTCGGCTCGGACGGATGCTAAAACGGCGCGTATCCTGGATGTGAAGTATTTTATGTTGTTGCCCCATGCAGACTACGTTGGATCACCGTACGATGCGCTTTTATGGTCAACGCTGCTGAAATCAGCCAGCGCGTTTGAGATGTATCGGAAACGTTACCGTGCGATCAAGCCAAATCGCGTGGTTGAGTTTCTCGTTCTCGATCGCCATTTCGCACGTTCGATGCATTTCTGCGTCAACAATGCCGATGTTTCACTACGAGCGATCACGGGAAGCGAAAGCTCGACATTTAGCAATCCCGCCGAACATCGGCTTGGGCGATTACGAAGCGAAATGGTCTATGGTGAGATTGGCGAGATCATCAAGGACGGACTGCACGAATACTTGGACGACTTTCAAGGCAAGCTGAACGAGGTCGGCGCGGCGATCTCCGAAACTTTCTTTGCGCTCAAACCCGTTGCCGCGAGCAGTAGCCGCGAAGCCAAATGATATTCCAGATCTCGCACCGTATCCACTTTCAATACGACGACGCCGTCATCATCCAACCGCTTACGATCCGCCTGCGTCCTCGCAGCGACGGTGCTCAGCGAGTGCTTGATTGGCGTTGCGAACTGACTCCCGAGCCATCCGCATCGACGTCGATTTTAGATGTGTTCGGCAATGTCGCGCTTCAGGTATCGTTCGAAGGAAGTCATCGCGAACTGACGATCAACGTTGAATCCGAAGTCGAAGCGTCACGGATCAATCCGTTCGATTATTTGTCGCTTGATTCGCGAGTGACCAATTTGCCCGCGTTCTATGACCTTCGTATCGGACAAGCTCTTGCACCGAACTTGCACCGACAAACGATGGACCTCACGATCGGCCATTGGGCTGGCGAGCTTTCGGGATCCGTTGGATGGCAAACGCAACCGTTTCTATTGAAGCTGTGCGAAGAGATCAATCGCAACTACACAACTGAGTGTCGCTATGAAGGGGCCACCTTCTCGCCCACGAAAACCTTTAACGAGAAGCGAGGTGCCTGCCGTGACCTTGCGGCGCTGTTCATGGACGCTTGTCGCACTCAGGGCTTAGCCGCCCGCTTCGTCAGTGGCTATGTCTACGAACCCAACCGAACGCATGGCTCTGAACTTCACGCCTGGGCCGAGGTCTATCTGCCTGGCGGCGGATGGCGGGGCTATGACCCAACCCTTGGCATCGCCGTTGCCGACGCGCATATACCGGTTGCTGCGGGCCCTGAACCCGAGTGGGCGGCCCCAACCGAGGGCTGTTATATCGGCACGGGTGATTCAAATATCGAATACCAGGTGAAGGTCACTCGCAAACTCGGCGACGGAAACTGAGTGGCCTGCTCCGCTTCTCTTACCATCGATCGGATGGGATTGCCGTACGGAACCAACGCCATCCAGATGAAGGCTCACCTGAGAAGTAGGATCGTTTTAGAAAACATGTTTTCACTGAGACTGAGTTGATTAATTGGCAAAGTGTTCTGAGCGAGATTGATTGCGTTGTCGAGCCATGTCGCGGTCAAGGTCGCGTTGCTGACTACATCCCTGCGCTCGCGGCGATCGACCCGATGAAGTTTGGCTTAGCCGTGGCGCTTGGCGATGGCAACCTTCACACGCTCGGCGAGGCCGATGAGGCTTTTTCGATTCAGAGTATTTCCAAGGTGTTCACGCTTTCGATGGGACTGCGTAAAGTTGGCGAATTGCTCTGGGAAAGCGTGGGACGAGAACCGTCGGGATCGCCCTTCAATTCCATTGTGCAACTCGAATTGGAACGCGGAATCCCTCGCAATCCATTGATCAATGCCGGCGCGATCGTCGTGACCGATCACTTGGTTGAGCAGCAAGGCCCCGATGCAATGATTGCGGAATTGATCGAGCGGATGCGAACGCTCGCCGACGATCCCTCCATTCACGTGGATCAAGCTGTGGCGCATTCCGAGTCCGAGGCGGGCTCGCGAAATCGTGCTCTCGCCTACTTCATGAAATCGTTTGGGAATCTGCGAAACCCGGTCGAGGAGACTCTAAAAGCGTACTTTTCACACTGTGCGATTGCAATGAATTGTCGCCAACTCGCACGTGCCGCTTTGTTCCTGGCATACGATGGAACGGACCCTGTCAGCGGAGTCCAGATGGTTAGCAGTGAGGCATGCCGCAGGATCAATGCCGTCATGATGTCTTGCGGACACTACGACAACAGTGGTGACTTTGCTTATCGAATCGGTTTGCCGGGCAAGAGTGGTGTTGGCGGAGGCATCTTGGTCGTAGCCCCAAGGCACGGCACGATTGCCGTCTGGTCACCGGGGCTCAATGCGGCAGGAACATCCGAAGTCGGCAGTCTTGCACTCGAAACATTGATCCGTCAAACGGGATGGTCAGTGTTTGTCTAGCGGCAGCGTACAAAGGATGAAAAACCAATTCCTGACCCGACCACAAGCAGGAATCAACAGCAGTCAAGGTCGCGAACAAAGTCCTGATCGGGATGGATGCGATCATACGGTACCCCCAACTGCTCGGAAACAATCCGCCGCACCCGGAGTGCCGTATCACGCGAAGTGCCCGGAGAGCATTTTGCAAGAAATTCGTCGTCAGTGATCGGCGGCCAACGATCATTAAACCGTTTCTGTCCCGCGCGATCGGCGAATAAAATTGCGGCAAGCAATGCCAGAGCCACGGCAAACCAGATTGCAAATGTAGTCATCGTCTCTGTTTCGATTCGGCTTCGGGTATGGGTCTAATTCCGGATCAAACCGTGAACATCAAGCAATCGCATTTAGACCTGCAGGCAGTGGCGATTGGCCATGCTGATGCCGCTAACGATCGCGCCGACGATGCCGACGAAGCCTTGATCAGTACCGCATAAAAAGACGTTGGGCAAATGAGTCGTGCCATCTAGCTGCTTGTCCGGCGCGCCGTAGACGGCACCGTTGTCGTGCCATGTGAAGCGGCGAATTGTCTTGGGGGTGAATACGTCGGTATCGACAACGTGACGACGGAAATCGGGCATGAAACGGACCGCCGACTCGATTGCCGCATCGTACTGGATCACTTTCTCGGCGCGGTATTTCGCCTCGGGCAACGCACACCAATGATCATGGTTGGCCAGCGTGGTGATCCGAATCACTCCTTCGGGCAATTCGCCTTCATCCGCGTCGTAGACGTAATTGTTCGGCGAACAAATCACGCCGGTGCGAACATCACACAAACGATCTTCGGGACGTTCCCAGTGAAATCGCTCGCTGTCGTTGTAGAACACGATCGTGCGATCAAAACCGATGTCTTTGGGTAGTTTATCGAGCACCGAAATCGACTCAATGAACGACAGTTTGCCCGCGCGAGCCACGTCGACGTCGCTGATGTCGTCACACATTCGCAACGTTTCAATATTGCCTGCGGACGACAAAATCCGCTTGCCTTCGATGATCGTGCCGTCGTCGAGTACGACACCGACGGCGCGACCATTATCGACGTGAATCTTCGAGACCCCACTGCGTAGTTTCAGCTCGCCTCCGAGCCCGCGAAACTTGCGGACCAAATTCTTCAGGATCAAACGCACCCCTTTGAAGGGACGCCCAAAACCTTCCAAATAGCAGGCGCGGAACATGATACAGAACTGACCAAAATCCATATCGTTTTCGCGTGCGTTGCCATACCACATTAACGGACAGAGCAACATTTCGATCAACAGCGGATCGGACAAGTGAGTTGCCATCACCTCGCGAGCGGACCGCATGAAACTGGGGTCGTCGCCATCCATGTCGCTGTAGTCCAACAACGCGCCACAGAGCGAGCGAAAGCCATCGATCTGGCCCGGGAATTTTTCAGCGATCTCGTTTTCGAGCTGAGTGATGTCGTTATCGAAATCGAGCGACATGTCGGGGAAACGGATCGACGAGCCATTCTGCTCGGCCAGTTTGAAATCTTCCCAGCGGAAACGAAGTTGGCGAATCAGCTTCGCTAGCGGCCCTCTTTTGTCGCCTTTGCGTGCGAAGTTCGTCATCGCATGCAGCCCGACATCGTAATCGCGACCGCCCATGCGGTAGAACGAATTGAGTCCACCGATGGTGTAATGCCGCTCGAGAATGCAGACGCGTTGATCGAAGTGGGCCAGGCGGATGCCGGCGGCAAGCCCACTCATTCCCGCGCCGATGATAATCGTATCGTACAAAGGGTGAACTTAACTGCTGGCGAATAACGTGGCGTTGGGATGCGATGCAAAATGCACCGCGTGAAATACCGCGATCGTCGTTGAAGTCTTTAACGAACTAAGACTTGACGATGTCTTTCATCTTCGGTTCAAGGTAGGTAACCGTCGAACTCATGCTGGCGAGGTTCCCGTAGTCTTCCTCAGGAATCTGAACGCGATGACGCTTGCGAAGCTCCATCACAATGTCCAAGAAATCCATGCTGTCCAATTCCAATTGTTCGCGGAATGGTTTCGCATCATCAAGATTTTCCAGATCATCATCAGGCGAGATGTCTTCGAGAATATCTAGGATCTCGTCACGGATTTCAGCAGGGGTCATTTGTTTTTGGAATTGGAGGAATAGGAAATAGAGATTTTTGGGATGGCGAAGGGCAAACTAGACTCGGCCGATGATTACGACCGAGTTGATCCCCAGCATGCCAAAGGAATTGTTCAGCACGTAGTCGACCTGGGCTACCTCTTGAGGCTCGTTGATCACGAGCCCATTGAGATCACAAACCGGGTCAAGTTTATCGACATTGATCGTCGGATGAACCACTCGATCACGGAAGGATGATAAGTTGCCGGCAAGTTCCAGGGCACCGGCAGCTCCCATGGCGTGGCCAATATAGCTTTTTGTGTTGTTGAAACGAACCGTGCTGCAGTTTCCGAAAACGCTGCGAAGCGCTTTGCATTCCTGGGCATCACCGCTGCTCGTGCCGGTCGCATGCGTGCTGACGATGTCGATTTGCTCGGCATCAAGCCCAGCTCGCTTCAGAGCCATTTCGACGCACTGAGCCTGTCGCTCAGGGTTGGGCAAGACAAAGTCGGTCGCGTCGGTGTTGATCGCGTATCCAACCAACTCGCCGTAAATTTCGGCTCCGCGAGCCTTTGCGTCACTGAGCCGCTCGAGCGTGTACAAACATCCGCCTTCGGCAACGACGATTCCGTTGCGGTCAACATCGAATGGGCGAGACGCCTTGGTGGGATCTTCGTGCGTGGCCAAAGCGTTCTGGCTATTGAAGCTAGCGAAGATGCCAAACGTGTGAATGCTTTCGCTGGTCCCACCGGCAATCGCAATGTCGCACTCGTTTAGCCGCAGCATCTGAGCGCCTTGGATCAGCCCCGCATTGCCGGCGGCACAGGCAGCCCCGATTGTGTAATGGGGGCCCGTCACGCCAAGATTCAGCGAGATCTCGCCGGCGGGGTTATTGGCGACCGTGCGTGGATTGTGGTGATGCGACCAGCAACTGGTGTCGTAGTCGAAACCTTTAATGATAAAGATTTCGTTTTCGGTTTCGACATTGCCGTGTTCGGTCACACCGACGTAGATGCCGACCCGTGATTTGTCGACGTTTTCCCAGTCCAAACCGCTATGGGCGATCGCTTCGTTGGCAACATAAACGCCGACGCTGCCGGCGCGTGTTCCGCGGCGGACATCTTTTTTCGACTGGTACCGCTTGGTGTCGAAATCGCAAATCCCAGCAAGCGTCTCGCCGAAATAGCGAATTTCGTAGGGCTGGACGCCGCTACGCTTTTCCAGCAGCGATTGGCGGAACGTCGTCCAATCGTTCCCATTAGGAGCGGTTAGACCGATACCGGTAATGACGATGCGCTGGTCGTCAGGAAGCTGAGATGCACGATTCGGGGCAATCACGTAGGCAGCTGCCGAAGGGGGTGACTGAAATGGGGGAAGCTGAACGGCTTCTAAAACCGTACGAAAATAGGCAACGTAACAGCGGATTTGGTTGGTTCAGCAAGTGTCGCAGGCTAACAATTCCGATAAAAATTGGCAACGCCCTCAATTTCGCTTGCGGCTCGGAATCGCTGTCAGACTGCGGATACTTCGGCAAATCCGGGGAGTTCCCTTCCACTCGCATCGGGTGACAATGCTAATTGCTCGGATCGTTGATCTTAATGACCGGAATTCACAAGGTGGGATAGGTTTGCAGTCTGCGGAGATAAAGAACTCTTTTCGTCGCGAGACTCGGCAAGTGTTTCGGCTGAGAGGGCACGGGCAACGCTGCGAAGCATTTCGTAGCGGTATTTGTCAACGGCTTGTTGATTTAGTGAGCCGTGACGCGTGAGCGGCCGGGTCCCACGCAT
>CAXBHV010000153.1:0-9337 GCA_963974855.1 uncultured Rhodopirellula sp.
TCAGTGCGGTCGAGGGCAGTTACGGCGATGTATCGGTGACGGCGTCGAGTCCGCTCCGCTTTGCGTCAGTCAACGATTTGCCGGTGCAGGTTTGGAACGATTCCTTTGCAGCGCCAAACGTTACGGTTGGAAGCGAAACACCATCGCTGCGATTTGATTGGCGTGATGTACATGGTCTCGCAGGCTTGTCGCCGTTTGAGTTGCATGTCGAAGCGATTCCTGACGCTGCTCCCACCGTCGCGGCCCAGAATCTGGCTCGCGAAAGCGTCTTGCTCGAGACGGATCAAGTCAATTTTCAACTGCTGTCGCTGGACGATTTTGGGATCAAACGTGTCGGTTTCGAGTGGATTCGAAACGAGGATGCAGCGCCCGCGAATTCCCGCGGCGAAAAAGTTTTGGCCAGCGGCCAGGCTCATGACTCGTCGCTGCAAGTCGATGCGGTATTTTCCGCACAATCGCTGGGCATCGAACCGGGGATCGTCGAGCTGCGTTTGTGGGCCGAGGATTATTTGCCGGGTCGCGAGCGTCAATTTTCGACACCCTACACGTTCTACGTGATGACCGCTCCGCAGCATGCCCAATGGATCGCAAACCAAATGGAAAAGTGGCACGGTGCGTCGCTGGATGTCCGTGATCGCGAACGAGGGTTGCACGAACGCAATAAACAGTTGCGGGCAATGCAGCAGGATGCGATTTCCAGCGATGAAGTGCGGAATGAATTAAGAAAACAAGTTACTGCGGAAAACGCGAACGCCCGCCAATTGGCCGAACTGACCAAACAGGGTGAGTCGTTGTTGCGTCAGGCGTCACGCAATACCGAAATCGAAGCAGAACAAGTCCAACAGTGGGCCGAGATGCTGCAAACGCTCGATGATATATCTGAGAATCGAATGCCCTCCGTCGCGGAGCTGCTGCAGAAAGCATCAACTGAAAAAACGACCAGCAAAAGTGATGTTGCCAAATCAGCGAAAAGCTCAACGATGCAGTCGAGCGAACAACAGAGCGGCTCGCCATCGAGTGACGCTAATACATCCGATTCAGAGTCATCGGAAACACCTAACGTGGTCGATCAGGAATCGTCACAACAGCCCACCGGTCCGACCGAACCAGACAAGGAAGGGCCGGGCAAGGAAGACCCCGCAGATGATTCCAATTCACGATTGGACAAGGCGGTGACGATCGTTACCGGCCCCGTGAAAGAGTCTGCACAGGACTCTGACGCCAACGAGTCGGAACCAGCGGCTGCGGAATCAAATTTGGATGCTGCGATCGATGAACAGGAAAAGTTGTTAGCCGAATTTGAAAAGGTTTCTGACGATCTGGATACTGTGATGGCGAATCTCGAAGGCAGCACGCTGGTCAAGCGTTTGAAGGCCGCATCGCGTCAACAGGCCCAGGTGGCTGATGAGCTAGCCGCTCGCATTGAAGGAATGTTTGGTGCTGCGAATTCGATCTCATCGGACGACCGAGTGTTGCTCAAGCGATTGGCGATGACCGAACTCGACAGCACTCGAACGCTGGCTGCGATCATGTCCGATGTGGACGGCTATTATCGCCGCCGGAATTTGATGCGGTTCAAATTGGTGCTCGAAGAAATGAAGCAACTCGATATGCTGTCGTCGCTGACGAAACTTAGTCGGCAAGTCGCTGAGGATCAAGGCTTGGTGATGGTTCAAGCGGAGTTCTGGTCCGATACGTTGGATCGTTGGGCGGATGATCTGATCGAGACCGGTGACGGCGAGAGTGAATCGGATGACAAGAAACTTGCGTCACTGCCGCCTGAGGCGGTTTTGGAGATGTTGCGAATTCTCGAAGGCGAAGTTGATCTTCGCGAGTCGACACGTGTAGCCGAACAATCCAAAGCAAGCGTCAGCGATGAAGAATATCTGCAAGATGCGATTGCGCTGAGCGATCGCCAAACGAAGCTTCGCCAGCGAAGCGAACGGTTGGCAGGTGAATTAGAATCGCTACCCGACGGCTTGGTGCATTTCGAAGGCGATATCAATTTGTTGTTGATGGCCAGTCAAACGATGAACGAAGCAGCCAGTTTGCTACGTTCGCCGAGCACGGGTACCGAAACGATCGCGGCGCAAACCGAAGTGATCGAGATGTTGCTGCGGTCCAAGCGGATCAATCCGCAAGGCGGCGGCGACGGCGGTGCGAGTCCCGAAGGGGGAGGGCAGGGCGAAACCGATCAGGATGCGTTGGCGCTGCTGGGTGCGGGGCTGAATGCGAAAGAAAAGCTGCGTGAAAGCGAGGTTCGTCAAATGACGGGCGAATCGGGCCGCTCTCTGCCCGAAGAATTTCGCAGCGGACTCGGAGAATATTTCCGGCGATTGGAGGAGAGTCGATGAGCAAGCTAATTTGCCAAGTCACCGTGATCCTGCTGCTTGTCGGTGCACTGTTTTCGTCGAACGCGAATGCTCAGGCTCGCCAACCCGTGCTGGCACCCGCTGCCACAAGCGACGACAACGATCCCGTTTCGCGCGAGGTTCGCGAAATGTACGATGCCGGGTTGGCCTATTTGCTGCAGACCCAAACTGAAAATGGAACTTGGGCCACCGGCGGCGAAGCGGGCGCTGGCACGACGGCGCTGGGGTTGTTGGCTTTTTTAGCGTCAGGAGACGATCCCAACTTTGGGCTCTACCGCAGCGCCATTCGTAAATCACTTCGCAACATCATCCGCAACCAATCGAGCGATACCGGATACATGGGGCCGAGTATGTATCACCATGGGTTTGCGATGCTGGCTCTGGCCGAGGCGTACGGTGCCGTGGATGAAACGGATTTGTGGAATAGCGATTCGATTTATGTTGCGGATAGTGAGAATCAGCGAGGCATCGGACAAGCGTTGGAGTTGGCGGTGCGGTCGGCATTGACGTCTCAGAAGAACAATCCGCTCGGAGCATGGCGGTATTCACCCGGCGCAAAAGACGCCGATACGTCGGTCAGCGGCGCGGTGATGATGGGGTTATTGGCCGCTCGCAATGCCGGGATTGAAGTTTCCGATGAATCGATCGATCGTGCACTTGACTACTTTTCAAGTATGACATCCGAGACCGGCGCGGTGGGGTACGCGGGAGGTCTGAGCGGATTCGGGGAATCGATTGCGCGTTCGTCGATCGTGTGTTTGGTCTATGCCATCGCTCGCCGAAAAGATCTGCCTCAGTACGCTGCGACGGAAAACTACTTGCGAAAGAATCTGAACGAACGTACCGGATGGATCGAGTACGCGTGGTACTACCAATCACAAGCTCTGTTTCAAGCGGATGTCGAGCTGTGGAAAAAATGGAATGAATCGCTGGTGCGAAAATTAAAATCACGTCAGAGTCCTGATGGCAGCTTTTCGGGTGACTTGGGAGCCGCGAATTCGACCTCGATGTCTCTGTTGGCTTTGGCCTTGAACTTTCGATTCCTGCCAATTTACGAGCGATAAATACGATGCGAATTGGCGTAGCAGTTTTATTAGGAATGTTTTTTACGGCACAATCGCTGTTTGCCACAGGGCCCCGGATGCGAGTCTGGCTTGTTGATGGAGGCTACGTCGATGGGAATCTCAGTTGCGATGCAAACTCGGATCACATCATCTGCGATAGCCCAATGTTTGCTGCGCCGTTGCAGTTTGATGTCGGCGTAGTCCAGAGCATCACCAAAAAGAACACGATCTTTGGTCGACGTTACAAACTGCGTCTTGCGGCATCCAAGCAATCTGAGTTTGGAAGTCCGGCGCGTGCGTTATTTCCGCAATTCTTCATGCCCGATTGGCGTCGATCTCTCGCATCACCCTCGCTTAAGATGCAGCTCGACTGTGAAGGTGTGCAGCTAGCAGGATGGCTTGTCGATCGTCCGTCAATGAAGGGCGGTCGATTGGTGTGGCAGACTGCATTGTCTCGAAATGCATCGGCGATCGCCGAACATTCGCAAGGGGAAATTACGATCGGTTCGCCTCGTCGAGAGGAAGTGTCCGAGGAATCCGATGGAGCGTTTTCGATCGTATTTCGCAGTGGTGATGCTGTCAACGCAAACATCGAGAGCATTGATTCGGGGGGTGTTACGGCACAATGGTTTGGAAAAGGCAAAGTGTTGGTCGAGGGAACGGATCTCCAGTCGGTGACGCTGACGAAAGTCACCAAGCCACTTGATGTTGACCCGCGAGATTTGCAGCGACTGCTTGTCGTGCCACGGGCGCAGCAGGATTCGCCGCCGGCGCATTTGATTGTCTCGGTAACCGGTGATTTGCTGCGGTGTAATGTCTTGGAGCTAAAGTCCGAAGTGTTAGTCGTCGAAGTGCGGTCCAAGGCGATCGAGCTTCCGCGTGACCGTATCGCCAAAATTGTTTGGATTCATCCGCAATCCGACGCACAGCCCGGGGACGATGAGTTCCTTGTTCATGCAGTGCTCGTTGACAAACGGGAAGTCACGCTGCGGGCCTTTGCAATTGAGGATCTGAAGTTGACGGGGCAGAGCAGGGCATTTGCCGAATTCGAGGTTCCGCTGAGCGACGTCAAGTCCATTCATTTTGGTCGTGATCCAGTGGCCCAGGCGTCGGACCGCATCGAGCGTGATTGGGTAATCGAGTCGGCAACGGTACCGATGGCCTATCGCGAGGAACCGCCGAGTAAAGCACCGGCGTTAGGTGTTGCCTCTCCGCTGATTGGCAAGCCAGCACCCGATTTCGACTTGAAGACGATTGAGGGTGAATCGTTTGACTTGGCGTCACTAAAAGGGCGTGTTGTCGTGCTCGATTTCTGGGCCAGTTGGAGTGCTCCGAGTCTGCGAGGCTTGTCCGAGTTCTCGCAAGCGATCCTGGAAGTGGGCGGCAACGACGTCGCGTGGGTGGCAATCAATTTGGAAGAGTCCGGCGCGAGTGCCTCGCGAGCGATCGAGCGAGTCAGCGTGGACGCGGCGGTGTTAATGGATGTCGACGGCGATGCGGCGTATGTCTACCAAGCCAAATCGCTGCCGCACACCGTCATCCTCGATCGCCGCGGTGTGGTGGTGACCGTGATCGACAGCAGCACCCCAAAACGCCTGGAAGTGTTTCGCCAAGCACTAAGCCAAGTATTCACCGAGCCAAAGTGATTGGCAATCAGTCATGGGGTAACGTGGAACGATGCAGTGTCTTTGTTGCATATTAATCAAAATTGAAAGTTGCTGTTTTGTTCCTTGTGAGAAATAGGGGGACAATAATGAGCAAAGTGAAATCCCGATGAGGGTGGTGTCTCCTCTTTAAGACGATGACTGAATCTTGCGGGATGTCCTTTTGATTTAAGGTGTTGAGTGATGGCGAGTGGGACTTCCTTAAGAAAAAGATTGCTGCGGCATTTACGGTGCCATGGCATCACGGAACGCCTCCGCTACTACCTTCGTAGACGCAATGGAACCAAGGTGCGGCTACAGTCCGTTGATCTTGAGTTCATGGTTAACCCCGAGGATATCATCCTCGACTGTGGTGCGAACGTTGGTGATGTCACTTCGAAATTTGCTCGTTGCGGAGCCACCCTATACGCGTTTGAACCTAACCGCCAATGTTTTGATATTTTGAAGAAGCGATTTGCATTCATGCCAAATGTATTTCTGCTAAACAAGGGAGTCTTGGACAAAGACTGTGTGCTTTCGCTGTCGACTCCTGATCCGCATGCCAATTTCGACTCGATTGAAACGACCGTGGCTTCGACTTTTAACGAAGAAATGCTGCAGCCAAGCGACTACACGGTAAAGCGGGATGAAGTGGAGTGCATCGATATCGATAAGTTCATCCGGCAACTTGGTAAGCGTGTTCTGTTAATGAAGATCGATATTGAAGGCGGAGAGATTGAAGTGCTCAACCGACTGATGGACACCGGCGGCATCAACCTCGTGGATCATCTTGTCGTCGAAACGCACGAGCGGCTCTCACCGCGATTGGAGATTGCGACGCAATCGCTACGAGCGCGTATCGCGGAGCTCGGTTTGTCGAGCAAGATTTGCCTTGATTGGGATTAACCTGGACGACTAAATCTTTGCGGTTGTCATCGGATATTGGGGGTAAGTTTTTCTTCCGCCCTTCTGTAGTTACCTCTCCACCGACGAAGTTGGAGGAGAGGTCGAGCACGCCCTTTAGGCGTTGCTCGGGTGAGAGGGCGACCGCGCTATCGGAGAGCAATTCCGGTGCAAATGGCGTTATCATCGGCGAGTGGCTTGCTCGGTCAGCCCCCTCACCCGAACGTCGCTGAAGGCTCCGTTCGACCTCTCCCCCAACGAAGTTGGTGGAGAGGTGGCAGAAAACCGGCGCAACTTGAAATTACAACAGGCCCATGTTTTAGCAGTCCAGGACTAGCCGTGAAAAGGATGCCATCGCCCCGCGAGGCAATAATCATCCATTCTTGCAGGGTGCAGGTTAGAGGGATCGGGATCGTGACGTTTTAATGCCGACGATTAGGCCGCTGACGGCGCCAAACAGATGGCCGTCCCAGGAGATGACGGAGCTCCATCGCGGTAACACTCCAGTCAGTAGCGTGGCGCCAAACAATATCCCGACAAGCAAAGCGATTGCGATCGACGTGAACTGTTTTTCGCGGATGCCGACGGTGATTAAGTAGGCGATCAAGCCGAAGACTAAGCCGCTGGCGCCGATGTGGTAAGCACTGCGACCCAATAACCATAACAGGACGCCGTTGCCGATTACGATCGCGACAATGATTGGCCAAGCACGATGTCGCGATGTCACCGTTAACCCCAGCAGGATTGCCAGTGGAATTGTGTTGGAAATCAAATGCCCGAAACTCGCGTGCAGAAACGGCATCAAACCGATGCCAGGCAGTCCTCGCAGCGTTCGTGGCAGTAATCCAAACTGGTTAAAGTCAAACGGAATCACGGCGTCGACGATCCGGACCAGCCACATCACCGACAACAGGATTAGGATCGGATAGGCTTGCCTTTTCAATGCAGTGCTCACCATCGTGTCCTTGCAGCGGTACCGCTGCCGTTACTGGATTGTTTACAAGCTCGGATCGGTCAAGTCGTTTTCAGCAAATCCTTTGTTTCGCAACAGACACGCGTCGCAGTGGCCACACGGGACACCGCCTTCACCTGGATCGTAGCACGACAGCGTCTGTGAGTAATCGACGCCCAGCGAGATGCCTTTGGCGATGATTTGAGCTTTGGTCAGATCCAGTAGCGGTGTGTGGATCCGCAGCGGTTCGGCCCCTTCGACGCCCGCTTTGGTCGCGAGGTTAGCCATGGTTTGAAACGCCGTGATGAACGCTGGGCGACAATCAGGATACCCGCTGTAGTCCAACGCGTTGACGCCAATAAAGATGTCGGTCGATTGAATCGTTTCGGCAAACGCCAAGGCGAGCGATAGGAAAACCGTGTTGCGTGCTGGAACGTACGTGACCGGAATCGATTCGCCGACGTCCTCTACTGCATCGCTTTTGGGGACACCGATCGATGCATCGGTGAGTGCCGAGCCGCCGAACTGGGCCAAGTTGATATCGACGACTCGGTGAGATGCCGCGCCGAGGGAACGGGCGAGCTGCTGAGCTCGCTCGAGTTCATACTCGTGGCGTTGCCCGTAGCGAAAGCTGATTGCATGCGCGGCAAAGCCTTCGGCATTCGCGATCGCTAGGCACGTCGCACTGTCGAGGCCGCCGGAGAGAAGCACGACGGCACTGCGTTTTTGTGAGCTTGTCATCACGGGCTCCTCGGGGTCCCAGGGATGCGTGTTGGCTGTGTTGGCAGGTTAGAAATCTGCCCTACGGTTAGTCTCGTTTGTTCCACAACTTGCGGCCAATCGATGGGTTGTAGTTCGTCCAATTGCCATCAGCGGAAATGTCGGACTCGATGATATTGGTGAACGATTCGATCTTGGCATCGAGGTTGTCGATGTGATGTAGCGTCACGGCCTCGAGGGTGACAGGCAATTTGGGGCTGCCGAATTCGATTTGTCCGTGATGGCTGACCACGAGATGCTCGAGCTGCAGACGCAGTTCATTGGGAAATGGCTCGGCGGGCGAATCGATCTCGCGAATCTTGTCGCCGAGCATCTGGACGCCGATCACGATGTGGCCGACCAATTGTCCCCGGTCGGTGTAGGTGGCTTCGCCTTCGGAGGAGAGTTCTTCGAGTTTTCCTAGGTCGTGCAGGAATGCGCCAAACATCAACAACTCGGTATCGAGTTGCGGATAGCGGGGACCAACCAAAACGCACAATTCCATCAGGTCGAGAGTGTGTTTGAGCAGGCCGCCGGGATAGGCATGATGGTTGCTGACTGCCGCAGCACCTAGCTCCAACCGCTGCATGAAGGCATCATCCGACAAAAAAGCGTGCCCAAGTCGCCGTAGATGGACGTTGTTGAGATCGCCCAGCAGCTCGCTGAGCCGAGATCGCAATCGTTGGGACTGGTCCGCATCAAATCGCTCAAAATCGGCGACGTCCACTTCACTCGCATCCATCCGTTCGACCGTGGTCACGATCATCTGAAGGGCGCCGTTGTGAATTTGGGTACGGCCGACGCAGTGGATATAATCACCACGGTCAAACGAATCGAAGATGATTTCATCGGCGTTCCAAAGCATGCCCGAAACGGTACCGGTGCGATCGGTCAGCTTCAGGATGATGTACTTTCCGCCTTGCCGGTTCACCCGCAATTGTTTGTCGGATGCGCGAAACGATTGGGCGACCTGTTGTCCGTCGGTCAATTCTGAAATAGGTGTACGATTCACGCTACGGAGCACTTGCGTTGGGGGAAAAGTGGGGCTGTCACACATGTCGCCTTAGGATGGTCTTTTGACGCGACGTTTGGAAGGCCCAAGAAATTCGCGGTTTGAGGACCCGCACCGGCGATTTGTGAGGCAGGGCAGGGGGGAAGGCTGTGGGAAAACAGCGTGAAGGCAGCCGGAAGACTGACGGAAGACTAGGGGAGGGCAGTGGGCGTACGGTCAGCAAGTCGGATGGCTAACGGATGGACTGGTTCGGAAGCGACCGAGCGGTGAAATTCCGCCAAAGCATGGTAAAACGGGACACACTCGTCCAATTTCGCACGTTATGCTACGCCCTAAATTCCTGTTCTCTCTCGTCGTTCTGCTTGCGAAGGGAGTTCAGATTGAAGTAAGTTCAGGTTAATATGGTACTTATGTCACAAGATACTCCCGCCGCAACACAGCGAACGACCTCGGTAAATTTGGTCCGTTCATCGAATCCTTGGACGCAAGCGAACAGTGCGGCCGGGTTTGTACTGCGTTATTTGGTGACCGTTCGTCGTCAATTGTTGGCGATTCTCGGCTCCTCGGAACATGCGGACGAGTGTCTGAAATTGCTGATTGCCCATTTGGTTTCCGTCGGCTTCGGCGAGTAC
>CAXBHV010000154.1:0-9320 GCA_963974855.1 uncultured Rhodopirellula sp.
TCGGCAACTCGCTCGCAATCGTTGTGAAGTTTGTTTTGCCGTGCGAATGCCGGGACGACGTTCGTAAACGCAGAGGCTATGCGTCTAAGAACGTAGCCTAGGCAATAAAAAACCTCCCACTGCGATTGATCGCAACGAGAGGTTTTACGGAATTTCAATTCTAGCGAAGGACTACGAGCCTAGCTCGACGTCGATTTTCGCTTCGTTAGCGGCTTCACGCAATTTCATCAGTGCTCGGACTTCGAGTTGGCGAATGCGTTCTTTGGTAACGCCCATCTCGTCGCCGACCTCTTTCAGTGTCAACGGTTCGTTGCCACGTCCGAGGCCAAAGCGAGCCGTGATGATCTTTTGCTCGCGTTCATCCAATCGATCCAAGATTTTCGACAACTCGCGTTGACGCGATCGCTGTACCGTTTCTTCGGCGTAGGGATCCATTCGATCATCCTGACGCGACAGAAACAATTCTTCGGTCGTCGTGCGGAATCGATCGCGATGTTTGAACTCGCTTGGAATCGTGCGAGCAAAGTTCTTCATGATTGCCCATGAAGCGTACGTGCTAAATTTGTTGCCACGTGAATAGTCAAATTTTTCCACGGCACGAATCAACGACATGTTGCCGTCGCTGATCAAGGCAAAAAAGTCATCGCTGCTGGCGACATGACGCTTGGCGATCGAGACGACCAAACGCAAGTTGCTCTGCACGATCTTGTTCTTCACTTTGACTGCGTCTTCGTACAGCGAATCGATTTGGTCCATGACCGCTGTCTTGGATGCACCGGCGGTTTCGAGGCTGTCTCGTAAACGGCTAGCCTTGTGCTTCAAGTAGTTCATTTTGCGAAACAAGTGGTATTCTTGCTCGCGATTTAGTAGTGGGACGTCATACAGGGCGGCCAAGTAACTTGGCAATCCGCTTGGCACACGAACTTTGCGAGACGGCGTGGTCGCTTCGGGAAGCGGAGCCAAATACTCTTGCTCGCGTGCTTCTAAAGCACGCGTCGGAGCGTCGAAATCTTCGTTGTACATATAGTCCAACGGCAATTCCATCACGTGTTGCATTCGCATATCCAACAAAATGCGTTGGATGCTCGAACGTGTTCGCTTGAATCGTTTGCACAATTGCGACACCGACGAACCTTGCGTCGCCAATTTGAAAATCGCCCGTTTGTCGTCGTCCGTCAACGTCGCACGGTGGTTGGGGAAAATCGCCAATTGTTGATGATCCGCGTCGAAATTCTTCAGCGTGTAACGAATCGTTTCGGGACTGCGATTCATCTGCTCGGACAATTGACGCGTCACGTCCGACAAACTCGCACCGCCTTCGACTAATTGGCGAGCTCGTTCGACGATCTCGCTCTTTTCGTCATCACTGAGCTGGCTGAAGCGTTCGCCACGACGAATTTTTTCGCGGTTTTTGGAAATGAAGGCTTCCACGCTGCTGTGCAAGAATCCGACGCGTTTGCGTCCGCCGAACAACAACCGGCGGCTGACCAAACCAGCGTCTCGCCAACGGCTGATCGTTTTGGTGGAAACACTGAACAAGCGGCTGAGGTCGTCCACGGTATGAACGGGTTCACTGAATTCGTTGACCGCTACATCAGCCGAATCGCTGAGGTCTTCGATCAACAAATGAAGATCGTGCTTCAGATCGGCCGCTTCGACGTTATGTCGACTTGCCTTCTCTGGACGATAATTCGTGATCCGGAAACAAAGGTAGTCGAACGAGTACGGCCGGTTGGGCTCGATCTCGCTGCAGAGTTTTTCCGCAAGAGCAGCCTGTTCGACCTTCTTTGCCTTTGGAGCAAATCGAGTGAGCTGATCTCGGAGTTCCTGAATTTTTGCGTCGCGATATTCTTCGTGCATCGCCATTCCCTTCCCAGTGCTATGGTACGTCGTGTCGATTGACTTCCCTGCGACCCCGGCGGATCGCTCGACTTCGTACCGGTGTTGCCCGGGTATCACCCTATCCGTAGGGCAAGATACAGTTTGCTCCGCTTCCGTGATGGCAAAGTGGAAAAAAATTTACCACTTCACCTTCCCTTTGCGAAACCACCAACGACTCCTTGCCATTGGCATTCACTCATAGTACGCGAAAAACGCACAATTCGTGTCAAGTTTTGACCCATTAAATCCGATTGATGTTCACTTTTTTCGAAGGTTTGACCAATTTCTCGCTAAACCCCTTCAACTCGTGCCGCTGCACTTCAACAGTCAACCGTCTAACTGACCAACAGAGATGCATAGGAAATTTGGGGCCAAAGCGAATCGATTTGCTCAAAAAATTCCAGAAAAAAGCGGAAACGTATTGCCGTACAAGGGTTTAGCGACACTGTTGTTGAATACCTGTTTTTGAGCCATGTCCGCCAATAGTCCAGTTCGATTGTAAAAATTTCGAAATGTTTGCAATTCTTGCTCCGTTTCTACCCACGTCGTCTCATTTCGCGACGCGGTTCCCGATTTAGTGACCATGTAATTCTACAGGGGGGGTGTGGTGGTTGTCGACCCGACAACTCCTACTTCCGCACCGTCGTTATTGCTTCGCACAGTGGTGGCGATCGATTGTCGCCAGAGGATTGGGGTGGTGAGGAACCGTCGGACGTCCCCTCTAGACTAGGCCCATCGACGGGTCGCTATTAGCAGCATTGCACCGTTTCTGAGGATTACACCGGTTTTCTCTTAGCTGTCCCCCTTGGGATGGTCGATCAATGAGAAACAAAGCGGGCGCTACTGCGCGGATTCACAGATGGCCGGGACAAAGTTGTCGCGATAGCTCTCTGATGATCTTATTCACACTGGGCACTTAATAGGTTGGATATGTCACGCCAAATTCTTTCGAACAAACTGACCTGCGAAAGCACTTCAAGTCGGCGCAAGTTCCTGGGAATGAGTTCGGTTCTGCTGGCCGGAGCAGCTGTATCCTTCAATGCATTGTCGCTCGTGATCGCCGATGCCGAGGAACCTTCGAAAACCAAGTCGGGACAGGTCAGCGAAATTGCAGTCACCAAGCCTGTCACGCTGGCGGTCAATTCGAAATCCCAATTGTTCCGTGTTCGCATGGAGCTTGATGTCGAAGGGAATGTCAACGTCCCTGCGAACTCGTTGGTGTCACGTAAAAAAGCGATGGTGGTACCGCTAAAAAGCGAAGCCGTCTTTGATTACGAAGAACGCTATCGACTTCCTGACGACGCCAAAGCCGATTCCTTCGTGACCGCGACGGAACGTTTCTATCACGAAGCGCAAAGCATCAACGAACTCAATGGCCTGAAACGGCATTCAAAACTTCGCAATGACGTCGCACATGCGATGTCGCGTCGTGACACATTGCCCGAAGTTGTGTACTCAACCACCGATTCGTTGACCAATGACGAACTCGGCTTATTGCGAGTGCCAGTTTCCAGTGTCGCGGTCGACGGACTTCTACCCAGCGACGCGGTCGTGGTCGGAGATCAATACATCGTTGACAGCGAAAGTATGCGGTACCTGTTGAATCTGACTTCGATTGAACAATCCGAAGTCAAAGCCGAAATCGCTGCCGTGACCGCCTCGGAAGCGCGGATACAGATTCGCGGCAACGTGGACGGTAGCGTTGAAGGGGTCCCCACCAAGATTCGAGTGGTCGGCAAATTGACGTTTGATCGCAAAGCGAACGTGACGACTTGGTTTGCCATGGCGATTCACGAGACACGTGAAATCGGGATTGCCGAGCCAGGTTTTGACGTCGCCGCCACCGTCAAAATGGTCCGGCAGCCACTGTCGAAGACGATCAAATTGCCAGCCAAACCGATTGAGATGGACGTCACCGCTGCGATCGACCCGACACATTTGTTGGTGGAATTGCAGAGCGATCAAGTCGGGATTTCCACACGGATGGACCGTCGTTGGCGAATGATGAGCGACGCACGCGGGTTGGCGATGATACGGATGATCGAGAATGATCGCAGCATCGCTCAGTGCGATTTCCGTCGTCTGTCAAAACTCGAGGAAGGCAAGCAGTGGACGATGGAAACGCTGCAGCAAGACATCAAAAAAACATTGGGCGAGCAATTGGTTCAATTGGAACTCGCTAATGAAACGGTCAGCGGCGAGGGGCTTCGCGTCATGACCGTGATCGCTCGGGGCGCGGTTCAAGAGGTGCCGATCCGCTGGATTATCCAGCATTTTTCCGACGATTCGGGCCAACGAGCACTGGCGACCTTTACAATGGAAGGCGATTCGTTCGACGCTTTTGGCGACTCACATGTACAATTGAGCGAGACGCTACGATTCCGCGATCCGAGCGTCGCAGCCGAAGAACACGTCGAAATTGCGACTCAGTCAAAGATCCGAACCAGTCGCGATGGCGACAACCCGGTCCGCTCGGCAAGCGATCTGCGTTAGACGCAGTCGCCGCGATACCGGACCCTGCATTCTTATTGCCGTAATTATTCCTCACCACACCGATGGTATGAAAATGTTTTCTCGTCGAGCCATTTTATCCTCTGGGCTTTGCCTCGCCTTTTGCAGCAACACGTTCGCACAAGAGGCGGCGAAGAAAGTGGAGGATGCTGCGAAAGATCCCTCCTCGACCGAGCAGACCAAGTTCGCGCCAGGCGTGGTCACCGTGATCCCGCCTGCTCCCGATCCGGTCGAAACGTTTGACGGACCGCTGACGCTACAGACCTTGCTCGACGGGCATCCCGAAATCCTATGGGGCGGCGATTCGCATCCCGAGGGAACGCCTCATTTTGATCCGCGGAGCCGGATGTTGGCCGAAATGGCTCAACAGGTGTTTTTGCGACGCGAGATCTATTGTTTCGAGTTTGCCTTCAAGCCACTTCGCCAAATCCTGACCGATGTGCCGCGAGCGGATGGACGTTTGCAGCGTAAATTGATTTGGTACATGGTGTTTCGCATCCGCTATCTCGGTGGCGATTTGCGTCCCGCCGCGGACGAAATCGGTGGCAGAGATGTCTACGAACGAATCGAGTCCGTCGGTTACGAATCACGCCGCGTCTTTCCGATGCTGGTGCTGAACAACCGCATCACCGGAAAACGTTACCTCGATCGGATCTTGCCGTCGGCGAAAGAAAAGATCGCGATCCGAGAGCAAATCACAGCGCCGTTGTACAACACTGTCGAAATTTCGCGCATCAAGGTTCCGCGAACCAGCGACCCTGCGGCGCCTGGTGTTTGGGGGATCGCGACCTGGGAAGATGTCGATCCAAAGCTCGATTACTTTTCGGTCGATGTTTTTGGTCTGACCAACGCCTTTCAACAAGATGGTGAGGGGGCAGACGCTCCGTACCGCAAGAAAGCACTCCAGCTCAATTTCTACCGCCCTGGTGATGCGATCGCTCAGACCGAAGACACGATTCGGTTTGGCGTTCCTGCTTACGAGAAAGCGAAGGAGCAGAAGTACGTTCTAGAGCACTACGGGCTGGACGAGAGACTCGACTATCGCTGGATTTTCAGATAGGATGCATTTCGGCTGCATTATCGAGTAAAAGCGAGTTTCTCCGCCTGCAGATGTCTGTTGACTCTGCCCGCAGAATCCCGAAGCACGCTTGGCATCCTGACGCGGCTCGTTTCCACCATCCAACCGCGGCTGGCCTTCAATTTCACTGAGGTCAGCCGTTTTCTGTTCTGTAAGAATCCTACAACATGTTCGTTGATCGCGTTCGAATCGAGCTTCACGCCGGCAAAGGTGGTGATGGCTGTATGAGTTTCCGCCGAGAGAAATTCGTTCCTCGCGGTGGTCCCGACGGTGGCGATGGGGGGGATGGAGCCAGTTTAATTCTGGAAGCTCAGGACGGTGTCAACTCGCTCGCCGCCTTCGCGAACCGGCGAATGTATCGCGCCACTAAAGGCCAACCGGGGCAAGGTTCGATGCGAAGTGGCCGTCGCGGCCAAGATCAATATTTGTACGTTCCCCCAGGAACCACGGTGATCGACGCAGAAAACGGGTTCGTCATCAAGGACTTGGCCGAGCCTGGCGATCATTTTGTCGTCGCTCGAGGCGGCAAAGGCGGACGCGGCAATGCGTCATTCAAAACCAGTACCAACCGCGCCCCGTATGAAAAAACGATGGGTGAGTTGGGCGAATCTCGTGATGTCATTCTCGAGCTGAAATCGATCGCGGACGTCGGGTTGGTCGGAATGCCCAACGCCGGCAAGAGTACGCTGCTGAGCCGCATCACAAGTGCCCGTCCCGAGATCGCGGATTATCCGTTCACCACCAAGCACCCCAATCTTGGTATCGTCGAGATCGGCATTGAACGTTCGTTTGTGTTGGCGGACATCCCCGGGTTGATCGAAGGCGCCAGCGAAGGCATCGGACTCGGCCACGAATTTTTGCGTCACATTGAACGAGCGGGGCTGTTGGTCCATCTCGTCGAACCCGCGCCTACCGATGCGACTGATCCGCTTCACAACTACAAAGCGATTCGCTCCGAGTTGATTCAGTACGATGCGTCGCTAGCCGAACGCGAAGAGATTGTGGTGGTCAGCAAATCGGAAATGGAAGGCGCCGAAGAACTGCGTCAAACGCTTGCCGAAGCGACTGGCAAACATGTCTACATGATCAGTGCCCTTAACGGCGAAGGGCTCGATGAGCTCAAAAACGTGATCATGGAGCGTGTGCAGAAGCGACGTAATGCTGCGTTGGCTGCCAAGGCGAGAAAGAATGCCCCGGCGGTGGAGTCCACATCGGATGAGCCCGAGAAACCTCCGCGACGCTTGCCACCTCATTTGGCAGGACCGACGGCATTGATGTCCGACGAAAACCAAGCGACCCACTTTGACCTCGAAGCTTCGCAGGAAAAGGCCAAGGCCAAATCGGAGGACGCGACGTGAAGCGGTCGGCCGGCGTGATCGCGGTCGATGTGGGCAACACGGCGGTGAAACTATCGCTCCGCAGCAATACGTTGGCTGCGGCATCAACAGCGACAGGCATCGCGGAAGCGGTAAGCCATGATGCGATTCATCATTCCTTTGCCCTCGATCGCTCGCGATGGTGCGAATCGGTTACGGATTGGATTCGCCAGCAATCTGGAGGTAGCGGAGACGGCGAAGTCTATCAGTGGCGTATCGGTAGTGTGAATCAGCGTGCGTCGGATCAGCTGCGCAAACAAATCGAAAAATCCTTTCCCCTGTCCACGCCGCGTCTAATTTCATTCCGCGACGTGCCGATGGAAATTGACGTCGATTCGCCTGATCAATTGGGGATCGATCGATTGCTGAGCGCCTTTGCGGCACGCAATCGCTATGCCTCGCCGTTGGTTGTAATCGACGCTGGCAGCGCGGTAACGGTCGATTTGGTCAACGCCTCTGGAGCGTTTGTGGGCGGTGCGATCTTGCCGGGATTAACCCTGCAAACCACCGCACTAACGATGGGCACTGCGGCGCTTCCGACGATCGATTGGATGAACTCAGACGTCGTCTCGATTCCCGGACGCAATACTGTCGGGGCCATTCGGCTCGGCGTACTGACCAGCGTCACCGCATCAATCGACCGCTTGATCGCACACTATTCAGCGGGGCTCAGCGAAGCCGAGCAACCACCCGTCGTCATTCTTTGTGGTGGCGATGCCGCAGTGATCTCGCCCCACATTCAGAGCAAACATGTCACCCACGCGCACTTAGTTTGTCAAGGTCTGCTCGATCTTGCCTAGGCAAAGTCGCCCGACGTCTCGGGACGTCGATTTTATTACTGAGGTAGCGGAACTCTTCAACGGGCTGTTGATTGAAGCGAAATGCAAGTCGCATAGGTGAGCCGTGGGCCGTAAGGCACCGGGTAATGCGAGGAACCCGGCCGCTCACGCGCGAGCGGCTCACTAAATCAACAAGCCGTAAAGAGTTTCGGTCACTCCAGAAAACGAAAGTCTTGACGACTTCCGCTACAGCCTGTCATAGCATTCTCGACAGGCTGGATGCCTTTCCCACATTGCGACATCCGGCGACTTTCAGCTAGCGTCGGCGGTGATTTCCGCTGCTGGAACTTCCCTCGTCCCATGTAATACGGTTGCGACCGCGGCGTTGGCCCGCACGTCTGGCGTGGGCCTGCATCGCACCGCCCGCCGCATGGGCCATCGCGTTGATCAATACTTGCGTCATCGGATGCGTTGCAACGCTGGTGATCTTCTCTGCCGCCGTAGGTCCCCAGCGTTGAGCCGATCGAATCCGTTCCCACAAACTGTCAATATCGCGAACATCGCGGGCTCGATACAGCTCGTCCAGCACATCGAGTGTACCCACAAATTGCGAACGAGACGAATCAAATTGCAATGCACGAAACCGCTGGATTACTTGACCCAGCGAGTCCATCATTGCTTGCATCGCTTTCAAACCATCGCGTCGCTTCTCGACCGCCTGTTCCAGCTCGTCGATCTCCACTTCCACTCCCACTAATCTGGCGACAATCTGGTCGTCGGTCAGTTCGGCGGTCTGCTTGGCCCGCTCTCGTAGTTCACGACTATCGGTCTTTTCGAGCATCCCGCGAAAAATCGAAATGGCTTCGCGATAGTACGGCCCGCGAGCATCGTCCAACTGAGTCAATTCAGCCTCGATCGAATTTGTTTTCTCGACCGCTTCATTAAGCAACCTCAACTGCGTGTCTCGCTTGGCTTGAAGCCTTTGCGTCTCCGCAATCTTATCCTGCAGCCCCAGTTTTCTCGCGACCTCGTCACGATGCCGCTCGAGTTCGTTCATCACGGTATCAAACGCTTCCCGATCCGCCGCAATAATCTCTCGCATTTTCTCCGGCGTCTGTTTCAGAAACTCGTAGCTCTTCCTCGCTTGTTGATAGTTAATGAATTTTGCTAGCCATCGGTCGGCACGTCGCGTGAAGCCTCGCTTGGAATATTGCTCGGTGCCAAAACGCTCGTCATGCAAATAACGGAATAGCGAACTCGCATCGTAGGCCGGCAGTTTGCGAGCCGCGTCCTGATCGATCTCTTGCAAGTTAGCTTCCGCTCGCTCCAAGGCAGCTTCCGCGACGGCAGCACGATCCGAGAGTCGTACAAACTCGTCGGATTGACGAAGCGTTTGCTCGACTTGGTTGGCGATTTCCTGCTCGGCTTCGATCGCCGCATCTAATTCAACGTTCAATGTCATCAGCTCGGCTTCAAGCTGCTCGCGTCTCACATTCGCACTCGCCAGCGATTCACGAACACGACGGCGATGATCTTCTTTTCGCATCAATACATCGGCGACACTCGAGCGGACCTCGATCCACGTTTCGCGAATCGCTTCCAGGCTTAGTTCCGGCAAATAGTGCTCAGCCAATTCGACCAATGCATCACCACGGTGATCCTCGAGATTATCGCGTTCCCCTTTGGAAGACGAAA
>CAXBHV010000155.1:0-9286 GCA_963974855.1 uncultured Rhodopirellula sp.
CGTAGAAAGCCGATAATTCGCCCTCCACGTTGAACCAGCACGATAGGATGGTTGCGACGCCGAGCCTGGTGTTTTGCATCCAATACATTCACTGGAGCTTGGACGATCGCTAATCGTTGCGGCGTCACTCCGTATGAAACCGCAGGTTGATTGCCCACCTCAAATAGGTTCTGCGCGAGTACACGTTGCCCGGCAGCCAGGATTCCAGCCTCATGACCGTCTCGGAGCACCTGGTCCAATTCGCCACGTGCCATCGCCAAGCGAACACGAAACGGAGTCTCGCCCGTAATCAAACGCAGTGCGTTACCGAGCAAGCCGAGCAAAATGGTGATCGGAGCAAACAGTAAAGTGGCAAACAGCAGGGCAGGGCGGGTCGCCCGCAACAACCGATAGGGTGCGTGAAAGAACAAATACTTCGGCAACAATTCGCCGAGCACAAAGACCACGGGCGTCATCAAGACAGGGCCAATGATCTCGGCACTGGCGCTGTCGCCAAACAAGATTAGTGCCGCCATCACAATCGCCAGACTGACGAGATAGTTGGCGATATTGTTGCCGACCAACATCGTAGCCACAAAAATGGCCGGATGATTCAATAGCCACACCACACCTCGTGCCATCCGTGAACCACTGAGCCCATCGAGCACCAATCGCGTTCGCGAAACTCGATAAAGTCCGGTCTCACTGCCGCTAAAAAACGCACTCAGCATCAACCCGATCGTAAAGATAATCAGCGTGATGATCACAACGACGTCTCCGGCAAAGAAGACTGACTTGATGTTTCACGAACATCGATCCATACCGCGTCATTGTTTTCTTCGACGACTTCGAGCGTAAAACGATCCAGCGGAGCGTGATCTCCGACTCGCGGAAGACGTTCATTGTGCCGCTGGATCAACCCAGCCACCGTCGTCACTCCTTCTTCGATCGTTTCGATCCCCAATCGCTTGGCGAGCGCACGTGCACTGGCGGATCCGTGGACCCGGTAGTGATTCTCTTCGAGCATTTGAATGGTCGCTTCGCCAATCGTATCCATCTCGTGGGCGTGACGCGAGGCAAAAACATATTGCAGGATATCGTCGATCATGATCGCGCCGATCACTTCGCCGAACTCATTGACGACAACGGCAACACTGCGATCATCGTCATTTAATTGATCGAGCACCTGAGACACGCGAGCGGACCAGGGTACATAAATCACCGGTTCCATCGCATTGGCGATATCGTCGATTTGACTTGGACGTAAAAGCCGAACACTGATGGCCGCGTTGATCGATTCGCCATCCGCTGCGGTAATCAAGACGTAACCGTTTTGCGGAGGTTCCTGGCTAAAGATCTGATCGAGTTCGTCAACTTTGTAGAGTTGCAATTTGCTTCTCAGCCGCATCAGTTCGGCAACGCGAATTTCGGCCATTTCGACAAGCCCCGACAACACGATTCGTTCGCGTTGCAGCAGCGCCGCATCATCGGTTCCAAGTTCAATCGCGCGTTCAATATCCGCGAGATCAATTTCGGGCTCTGGGCGAAACGACGGCCAAATCAAACGGCTGACCGCAAGATTGGTTGTTTTGACCAGTGGCAATACGGGGCCGACAATTTTGACCGCGACGTTCAGCGGCGGCGCAACAAGCAAACACAACCGCGCCGGCGCGAGCACCGCGATACTTTTGGGCAACATCTCGCTAAAGAAGATAATCACCATCAAACTGCCGGCGGTAAAGCCGATGGCTAGTGATGATCCGCCCGCCGGATCGTTCTGAATGTCGGTCCCCACGATCGAGGCGATCGCAAAGTACGTCATGTTGATCAATAGGTTCCAAAACAAGATGGCGGACAACAAGCGATCCGAATCATCCAGCATCGATGCGGCCATTCGTCCCGTGACGCCACGTCGTTTCAGCCGCAAACGCTCGCGGTGAGGCAACGAAAAGAACGCGGCTTCGCTGCCGCTAAAGAGTGCGCTAAGCAGGATCAACACTCCCATGATCAGGAGCCATCCCCAAGCCGCTAACAGTGAACTCAAGCGGAATCTCCACCAGCGCCGCGATCGCGGTCAAGCGAAACATCAAACTCGCTCAATGCAGGAATCATCATCGCGGCAGTTGTGAATCCATAACCGACGACCAACGAAAACACGACAAACAGGTGGTCGGTTTGCAACAAAAACTGCGTGATCGCATAAAACGTAATCAAGGGCAACAAAAACGAAGCGGCAAAGATTGCCGAGGACGGATTTCGCCACCCCAGCGACGCGAAAAGTGCTGCTCCGCCACCGAGAATCATAACCAAGAATGGAGCCAATTGAAGCTGGAACGCGCCGCGGAAACTGACCATGATCGTCATGCAAATCGCAATACCAACACAAAGAAAAAAGACAGTCCCAAGACTCGCCAGCGTCGCGGTACGTCCGGCTACATAATTTAGCCCCGAGTGAATACCCAACATCGAAACAAACACATACAACGTGATCGCACCGACGAAGATATACGTTGCATTTTCAACCGTCATGACGCCGTTGGCCGCCAAATAAACGACCAACGCAAGCGGCAACAGGATCATCTCTTTGGCAACGTAAAGCACCCCTAGCAGTTTGCCAAACACAAACTCGCTGGGCGAAAGATCGGTCACCAATAACAAGTCCAGCGCCAATCCATCGCGTTCGCCAGTGACCGCATTGACCGCCAACGCGTTCACCAACACCAAGCTGATCACGCCCAGCGCCGCCAAGGGCAACGTCGCTGCAGGAAGGGCGCGGCCAATCCGGCCCGCAGGTTCCATCGCCACTCCGCTTTCGATTTGAATATAGAGGGCGCCGGTGACCAACAGGAACAAGGCAACAAAGGCGACTCGGATCACCACCACTTTGCGGCCATAAGCCCAGGTCATGATCTCGCGCCACAAAATCGGATTCTTCCAAACCTGGCGTGCTTGACGCACTTTCCAAGTCGCTGGCTCGGAATACTCTCGCTGCTCTTCGGACGTTTCTGGTTCGGGTGCTTTCAAGCGAACGTCACGCGACGGATTCCAAATACGAACCTTCATCACGCCAAACAACAGCGTCGCGATCGACATGCAGATCGACAGCCCAACAAAGTAGCTGATTCCAATCGCCGTTTCGCTCGACAGACTGGCCAGCGGCGAGGCAGCCGCCAGCAGGGCTCGAGGCGGACTGAGTGCCAAAGCGACCGTTTCGGGAACCCCGCCGATGACCGCAATGATTTCGGCGATTGCCATGTACATCAGCAACAACAGCACGGTCAACGCGATCGCTTGAAATGTTTTCTCGCGCCACAATCCGACGACGGTACCGACCGAACCGGCAAACACGATCGTCGCGGCTGTCACCACAAATACGCTCAGCACTTGTGCGGGCGAGACGCCACCAAGCAGCGGCAGCACCAAAAACAAAGGCAAGGCGCAAACCAGCATCGAGAGCGGCCCGAGCAGACTGGCCGTCAATTTACCTACGACGACCTCAAAACCACTCAGCCGCGTCATCAAGAGCAGTAACAGCGTGCGGCGATCTTTTTCTTGCGCCACACTACTGGCCGCTCCGACGGCTGCCAAACTGCTGAGCACCAAAAATTGTAGCGGCGACAACAAGGCAAACATCCAGCCGCCAAAGCGAGCCGAATCCGAAGTCGTCAACAGTGACCGAGAGCCGTCGAGCACCAAATATCCCGTGCACAGCAGCAAAAACAGCACCAGCACGTAGACGCCTCGGCTGAGGTAAGTCTTGGGCCGTTTCGGAACGACCAACGCTTCGCGATTAAATACGGGTCCGAGCATGCTGATGTTAACGTGGCGGTGATGAGGAAGAATACGATTGTCTACAGGTTAACAAACCCATCGTGGCGATACAGCCACCATGGATCCGCCTCTGGACGCCAATTTGGGGCGTTTTTCCGGTCCATTCGCAGCAGATCGCACCTTTCACTCCGGCCCAAAGGATGCCAAACCTAGCGAAATCCCCCATCAGGCCGTGTGTTTGATGATTTATCAATCTAATCCGCAAATCCAGCCTCTTCGGCCATCTATCGCACAAAATCAGCATGACCCTACGGAAGCCCTCCGTACTACGCGCCATAGCGCACTATGGTTTTGATAACGGAGTCCGAGTTTTACAGAAAGCACTGAAAGCGAATGGCTGGCTTTTAATACAGGTGCTTGGGGCAAGCCATAATCGCGATGAAATACCGACAAGAACAAACCATCATGATCAAGCCATCTTATAAACGCGCGGTCGTCGAATTCTTGCGAGAAGAAGACGGCCCGACGGCAGTCGAGTATGCAGTAATGTTGGCGTTGATCCTTGCCGTTTGCATCAGTTCCGTCTCGTTTTTGGCCACGAAAACGCAAGAAAGTTTTGTGACGTCGGGCAACGCGATCGACGGTGCGTTCGGCAGCTAGTGCTAACAACGGACAAATCTGCGGACAAAATACGATGGACCTGAAACGATTTTCGTCGAACTCGACTCGCAAACATGTGATTGCCGATCCGCATGTTCAAGGGGCCATTTTGCGCCGCGTGGCGCTCTACACGTTCGCGGCGATCCTGTACTACAGTGTCGTCTTCGGCTGTACCGTTTTTCTGTCGGACCGCGACGGAACCACGACCGACCGGATGATCGAATGTCTCGATGACGCGATCACTTGGATCCCAGGGCTGTTCGTGATTTTGCCGATTGCCGCCTACGATCTGCTGGCGACCACCAACCGATTTGCCGGCCCGATCTGTCGTCTGCGGGGTGAATTGCAACGTCTGATCGCTGGCGAGAGCCCCCGTCCATTAAATTTTCGCGAACACGATCACTGGAGCGAAATCGCGGAATTGTTCAACGAAGTCCGCGAGGAACTGCTGGTGTTGCGTGAAGAGTCGCAGAATCCAACGGGGCCACGAAAAACAGCGGATTCGCCCAAAGAAGTCGTTGACGTTCTTCTGTAGTGCCGTTTTTTGCATCCATTTCCGCTTTGAGTCGTCAATCGCCCGGTCCGCAATCGTCGTATGTCTTGTGATATGGCATACTCTTAGCCGACATCCTGACCGAATCAACGCGAAAGTGGACAAGACAGCATGGAGTTGCTCGAAAAATCTTTCAGCGAGGGTCGATGCATCCTGGACCTTGAAGCATCAAGCCTCGATGACGCGCTGGGTAAGATCGCCCATGAACTTACTCGCCGTGGAACGATCACCCCCGAGCAACGTGATCCCATCCTCTCATTGTTGCTTCAGCGAGAACACAGCGCGGCCACGGCGATTGGCCAGGCCGTTGCAGTTCCGCATGCCTACAGCGAAATCTTAACCGAACCGCTGGTCGTGTTCGCCCGCTTGCGGCATCCGATCAATGCGGGCGCCCTGGACGGCGTCGGGGTCTCTTACATCTTTATGCTGGTCGGACCCGAGAAAGCCGCTCGGCGTCATATTGACACGTTGGCCGCGATTGCTCGTTTCATGAGCGATTCGGAAGCCCGTTACGAGCTTCGCCATGCCAAGAACGCTGTGGGGCTGACCGAAGCGTTCCAGCATTTTCAGACTCGGATTGCCCCCACTGCGCCGGTACCGGAAACTGATGTTCACAAAGGGTTACGCTGGACCGGTCGTTTTGCTGGCGGATTGATCGATGATTTACGCCACCGCCTACCCTACTACTTTTCCGATTTTCGCGATGGCGTGCACGGCAAGAGCGTCGCCTCGATCATGTTTCTGTTCTTTGCGTGTCTGGCCCCGACCGTTACGTTTGGCGGGATCATGGGTGTGGCGACAGGCGGACAAATCGGGGCGGTCGAAACGATTTTGGCTACTGCGATCGGAGGAGCCTTGTATGCATTGTTTTCTGGTCAACCGCTGAACATCATCGGGACCACCGGCCCGTTGTTGGTGTTCATCACGACGCTTTACAGTCTGTGCATTCAGCTTGAAATTCCATTTTTGCCGACATACGCCTGCGTCAGTCTATGGGCCGGCGGTTTGACGATCTTGTTGGCGGTTACCGACGCGAGCGCTTTGATGCGTTACTTTACGCGTTTTACTGACGAAATCTTTGCCGCATTGATCTCGGTCATCTACATCTACGAAGCCATCTCGTCGCTGGCCCGCGAATCCCAAGACATCAATGACGTTGCCAACCCATCGCATGCGTTGCTGACACTGCTGCTAGCACTTGGAACGTTGTATTTGGCCATGAACTTGCAAGCGTTCCGCCGTAGTCGATTCTTGTTGCCGTGGATGCGTGAACTATTGGGTGACTTTGGGCCCACGATTGCGTTGGTCGCGATGAGTGCGGTGGGCATCTGGTTGAGCAACGTCGAACTTGCCAAACTCGACATTCCCAATGAATTCGCTCCCTCGCTTCATGGCGGTCGATCTTGGTTTGTTAATCCGATGGATGCTCCGAAGTGGGTGTGGTTTGCCTCAGCGATACCGGGGGTACTCGGTGCCGTATTGATTTTCCTTGACCAGAACATCACCGCTCGCTTGGTGAACAGCCCTGATCATCGGCTGCAGAAAGGAACCGCGTATCACTGGGACCTCGGCGTGATTGGCGTGCTGACCGGCGTCTTCAGTCTGTTCGGACTTCCTTGGCTGGTTGCCGCCACCGTGCGATCGCTGAATCACGTTCGCAGTTTGGCGGATGTCGAAGAAGTAGTGACACGTAGCGGCGAGCGACGTAGCCGAGTGATTCACGTCCGCGAAACACGCTTGACTGGCTTAGCCATTCATTTGGGTATCGGCGGTTCGCTGATTGCATTGGCACTGTTGAAGATGGTGCCGATGGCGGTGCTGTACGGCGTCTTCCTGTTCATGGGTCTGGTGTCGATGAAAGGCAATCAGTTCCTCGAGCGTTTGACGCTGCTGCCCATGGAAAGCAGTCTGTACCCACAAATGCACTACATGCGGCGAGTCCCTAAACGGGTCGTGCATCTTTACACGACTCTGCAACTCGTCTGTTTGGCGGTCCTGTGGGTGATCAAAAGTAGCGCGATCGCGATTGTCTTTCCGCTGTTCATCACGCTATTGGTTCCGGTTCGCATCTTGGCAAATCGCTTTTTCAAGAATGAACATCTTGCGGCACTCGATGCCGCAGAAACGCCAAACGAATCCTCCAGCAGCCTGCCAGGCTAGTGTGGGATAGGCTTCCAGCCTGTCGTCGGGCGCAGACGAGTAATTCGTCGACCGTTGACCTTAACGTCGCACTTTAGCTTCGCGATCGTAGCGAAAGTCGCCAAGACTTTCGGCAGTTTAGGATGCCCGCCGAAACTCTTCGCGAGTTTCGCTACCCTGAGCTTGATCTCTCAAAGCAAAAGGAACCCTACTGTGCTGATTGGTCGCGTGCTTGGTGACGCTGCACACTCTGCTGGACAATCGCTTGCTTTTCGGCTGCGGAAGCACTTGACCAGCGAGCGATCTCCATGCGGCTGCGAAAACAGCCAACACAAAGATCACTTGAATCAAGCGAACACGTTCCGATGCATGGCGATGCGACATCAGCATTTCCATTTGCAGTGGGATCACTCATTGCGAATTACCCTAGCCATTGCCAATCGAACACGTCCGACGACGACTCGAGTTTGTCGTTCACGCTAAAATCGTCTGCCAATTCCCGCATCACTTCATCGACGATTTCGGCATTGCTGTGTGATGATCCCGCAGCGGGCGTCAGCGAAACACCGGCAGTGGACTGGACCGCTGCATCGGTTTCGCCCGGATTGGCTAGCACGCTTGGGCTCACAGTGGCCGACACAGGTCGGGGCAGGGCGGTCGCCAATTCGGACTCTGCCGGCGGCGTTTCGATGCTCTTGTTCAGACGATTGATCACATTCAATGCATCCAGTGCCGTGACTTTGCCGTCGCCCGAAACGTCATAATACATCCCGGTAAAATCAGCAAGCGATTCGATCACTGGCAGACTCGATTGTCCTTGCAATGGCAATCGGTTGATGATCGTTAGCGCGTCCGACGCGGTCACCGATCCGCTGTTATTGACGTCCCATCGATCTCGCGAATTTCGCCAAGGCGAATCGCTGATCACCAAGATCTCAACCCCTTCAAAGCGAAGCACTTGTGCGAACACACCGGATACGAAGGTGGGATCCGCGAGCGTCCAACCCGAACTCGCGGTCAGCTGGGACACGCCGATGTGGAGCACCATCGAAGTATCGGGACCAAACGCCTGAGCGATTGCGTTGGCATCCAGACTTAGCAATTTCGCCTCGGTCGTCGCGATCACCACTTCTTCGAAACCGCTGATTTGGTTAGCCAGGAACGCGGCGAGATCGACTTCGCTTTCCGACAGCGTCACCGTCAAGCGATCAAACCCTTCGCCGCCGTTGATTTTCAACGTCGACAAACCCGTTAGCGTGACCTCGTCGTTTCCACCCGCCAGATCGAGCGTGACGGATTGATCACCAACAACAGCGGCATCCACACTCAGGTGCTGAGCGCGATCGTCGCCCACCCACTGCAATCCGTCTTCCGTATCGGTCAAAGCAAAGGTGTTCTCGGAATCGAGATCACGAATCAGCAACACATCATCTTGGCTGACCAATTCAATGTTCGCGATTGCGACTTCTTCGATGACCAAAGGCAGCGAAGCCGATGCGGCACTGGCAAACGCAACATCCGATTCCTCGGCAACCACCGACACGACGAGTGAGTGGGACTCGTTCTCTTCGATGACAAAATCAGCGATGCCGGTCACGGTCACCGTTTGTGGGATATTCCAGTTTTCGCTCGTGAACACCAACCGCGTCTTATCGAGCGTGTAATCACCCGAGTCGGATTCGGCGACCGCAAGCACGACATCGGTCGTCGGCTGTGCCGTCAAGCGAACTTCCAGCGTATCGGACGTCCCCAATTCACTGACTTGTGTCGCATCGCCGCTGGCCACGAGTTCGATTTCCGCGACCTCATCGTCGCTGACTTGTATTGTCCCCACGCCGTCGGTGAAACCATCAGCAGCGACAGTCACCGTTTCGTCACGATCACCATCAGGCCGCAAATTGTTGATCACATCGATCGTGATTGATGCCGATCGTTCGTTTGCGGGAATTGTGATCGTGGCCGGTAGGTCGAGACGCGAATCGACAACGCCGGTGAGCGAAACCACCAGCGACTCAGAAATATCCAGGGTGTTTCGCGACACGGTCAATCCAACGGCGGCTTCGCCATCATCTTCATTGACCCCAGCAACCGAAAACCCGATGGACAAGCCTGCATGGTCCACTTCGGTTAGCTCGATTGAGGCGGTGGAATCCAAATAGTCAGCCGCCTGGATCGTGATCGTCA
>CAXBHV010000156.1:0-9283 GCA_963974855.1 uncultured Rhodopirellula sp.
CCCCTGGGTAGGGTTTGGCGGAGTCGCCGAGCAACGTCGGAGTCAAAACGGGCTTGCGCGGCGGAGCTGTGGGGGTGGTCGTCGCCTTGACATTCGCCACTGGGGGGGCCGAAGACGACACGTCGGGCGCTGGCACGTTTGCGTTTTCGGCGGTCGGAGTGGAAATCGCCGCTTCGAAACGCGACTTCAGCTCGGCAACCGATTGCGGATTGGGGCGTGGCATCCACTGAACGCCTGACCGCGACAAATGGTCGGCAAGCGCAGCGGTTTGCATGATCAATTGATCGCGATCCAACGGGGGTGAAATCTTGTCAGCCATGGCACGGATTCTAGCGAATCTAGCTAGGAACGTCTTCTAGGGCTTTGTGATTTGGGTCGCCGAGAATAGGATTCAGTGCTTAAGCGCATTGTCACATTGTTGTTCGCGTGCCCCTGTTAGTTATTCCCGCACCCCTGTAATCACGAATGCCCGTCCCTCGAGTCGCCATTGTCGGTCGTCCCAATGTAGGCAAAAGCAGCCTATTTAACTGGCTTGCGCGCCGCCGCCTTGCCATCGTCGATGATTACGAAGGCGTGACGCGGGACCGAATGACGACGTTGATCGAATCAAATGATCGTTTTTTCGAGCTGGTGGACACGGGGGGGATGGGAGTCGTTGATGCAGATAATCTGACCGACGACGTCCGCAACCAAATTGAAATCGCGATCAATACTGCAGACGTGATCGTGTTGGTGGTCGACGTACAAACCGGCGTGATGCCGTTGGACGAAGAAGTGTCCGAGCGACTTCGAGCGGTGCAGCGCCCGGTGATCTTGGTTGCCAACAAGGCTGATCAAACACACCAGGATGTGCTTGCCGAAGATTTCCAGCGACTTGGTCGTGGCCACCTGATTCGCGTCAGCACGACTCAGAACCGTAATCGCGAAGATTTGTTGGATCTGATCGTGGACCGTTTGCCAGAAGCGAACGATGAAACGGTCAAAGAAACGCAGATGAAAGTCACGATTGTCGGGCGACGAAACGTCGGCAAGAGCACGTTCGTCAATACGCTTGCCGAAGACGACCGCATGATCGTCAGCGAAGTCCCAGGGACCACGCGCGACAGCGTCGATGTGATTTTCGAGATGGACGGCCAGTCCTTTATGGCGATCGACACGCCGGGACTTCGCAAACGCAAAAGCCAACGAACCGACCTCGAATATTACGGGATGCACCGTGCTCAGCGAAGCGTTCGTCGAGCGGACGTGGTATTGATGTTTTTCGATGCGAGCGAAACCGTCAGCAAAGTCGACAAACAGCTGATGGGCTATGTGATGGAAAATCACAAGCCGTGCATTTTCGTGATCAACAAGTGGGATAAATACCACGGCCAAGTGCCCACCGATCGCTGGGTTCGCTACATCCACGCCCAATTCCCAACACTCACTTATGCCCCGATCGCTTTCATCACCGGCCAGACCGGAAAGAATGTCAAAACGCTGCTAAATCACGCATCGATGTTGTTCAAACAAGCACGCGAACGGGTTACCACGGGACAGCTGAACCGGCTGATTCGAGCGGCCATCGACGCCCATCCGCCCGCGATGTACCAAAACCGTCGGCCCAAGATTTATTTTGCCACGCAGGTCGCCACCGAACCGCCAACCGTTGTGCTGATGTGCAGCGAACCGAAGGCATTTACGGCCGATTACAAACGCTACTTGCTTGGCGTGTTGCGAGATCACCTGCCGTTTGGCGAGGTGCCGATCAAGATGTATCTGCACCGCCGTCACCGCGAGGGCGACGAAGAAGGTGAAGAGGAAAGCACGCCGAAACGTGGAAAACGCGGTTAGTCCATCAGTGGTTCGAGTGCCAGCGTCAGCATCAGGTTATCCACCGCGAACGGTTTTGCCGCTGCAAACGATTCGCCGGCCGTCACACTGGCGGCCGCACCGGTCACGGTCGCGGCAGCCCGAACACGAGTGACGATGTTCGGTTTGTGTTCAAACTGGGTTTTGTAACACAGGATGGACTCGATCTTGGTTTCGATCGTGTCGCTGACGTCGACGATTTGATGATACGGATTTCCCGCTAACGTATCAGGTTCGACTGCCAAGCGATAATAAAGTTGTCGCTGGATCGAGTGGACGGGCAAACCGGGAAAATACTCGTCCCATTTGGTCAGCCGGCTGTAGAAGACTGCGGCATCCGTGATCTGCATCGCTTGCCAATGATCGGGCGACGCCATCGGGGTTTTTTCGCCAAAACCAATCACTAGCTGAGGCCGATAACGGCGAAATTCTTTGGCCAAGGCGACGCGATGCTCGAAACAGTCGAATAAGCGGCGGTTAGGCAAATCGAGCTGGATTCGTTTTTTTATCCCCAGTACCTTCGCGGCCTCTTGTGCTTCAAGCAGCCTGACCTCGGGACTTGGTGAGTTGGGTGTCGGTTCGCCATCGGTCAGATCGATGATGCCGACTCGATATCCCTTGTTGGCAAGTTTCGCCAACGTTCCACCACAAGCAATTTCGACGTCGTCTGGGTGTGCGCCGACCGCGATTAGGTCCAGCCGCTCGGGCAAGTCGATTTTTTGATCCTTCAAAGCTGGATCTCCCTTCAACATTCAGGTGATTGCGTTCCATTGCCTGAATCTTCAAGCAATCCTAATGCAGTGTGTGGCCTGATTGCTGCGACGACAACCTGGGATTTGCTGATGTGGCAGCTTGGTAGCAGAGTGATGCAATCTTTTTTCCACCACGGTCGCACCGGTGGTACCGTTAAAAATGCTCGAATGTACCTGGATCCGAATGGCGATCCCGCCCTTGGTGCGGTTAGTAGCAGGCTCAACGCTGCATCACTGGAACGACCGTCACAAACGGACCTCGCAGCAATCTTGAATGGCAATTAATTGCCGAACGGATCAGGAATTCCGGCTCGTGCCACAGAGTCGAACTAGTCTTTGTTGTGTCAGCGGGACGCCGAGGCAACACGAGATCAACAACCAGATATTAAGCGTCCCCCCGTGCGAGGCGGGGTCGGTCTTTCGAGATCGGCCTCGCCTTTTTTCGTAGCGTTTCAAAACATCCGTAGCTTTTCAAACGCCCATCGGTGTGTCGACGAAATTATTCTCGTTTTTTTTGTCGACGAACGAACGCGACTTTGGCACGGTGCTAGCTTTCATGAAGGTAGGGTCAAGCCAAATGGGTCATTCGATTCAGTGTGCTGAGGTAGATTGCAACACCTGTAGCAAAATGCAACACATACAATCGTCATGTTCGACACCCCAACGCGGCGAAACCCCGTTTTTTTCGTAGCAAAAGAGATACGTGGGAAATAGACTCTCTAATGGGAGAGTGCTTTTCTGCCCTACTTTCCGCTATTCAGAACCAGAACACAGCAAAACGCGTTTTCTGTCACTCGCGAAAGAGATAATCAGATGGGATTGCGACAAGTCGCACTAATCGTTCAACAATCCGCCCCCCTCAAGCTGGCGACCGGTCTGCTGCTTTCTGCAGCGATTTGGATTCCCACAGTTTCGGCTGACGAAACATCGAATGATGGGGGACAAGTTCGAGTCGCGAGCTACAAAATGCCTTCGGGTGATGCGTACTTCGCTGCTTCGCTCCAACCATCGGCGAGTGATTCGTTGATGAATGCGGTTCGCGATGCGGAGGCGGACATCGTCATCGTTGTGGACACATCGGCGAGCCAAGTCGGCGAATACCGTCGCGATTCGATCGCGGCCCTCCGCAGTGCCATCGAGCAATTGCGAACAGGAGATCGTGTTCGCTTGTTTGCCGCGGATATCAAGACGGCCGATTTGAGTGGCGACTTCGACTCGCCAAGCTCTTCGATGACCCAAAACGCGATTGCGAAACTGGGCCAACGTTTGCCGCTTGGCAACACCAACCTGATTACCGTGATTGACTCGATCCGAGCGACATTGGTCGGCGAACCCGCCAATCGAACTCGCAGTGTCGTTTACATCGGCGACGGATCGTCGCTGGAAGCGACTGCGGACAAAAAGCGTTTCGAAGCGTTAGTCGATACATTGCGATCGGATCGCATTTCGGTTCACAGCATCCTGATCGGCCCTACAGCGAACATCGAAGTGATGGGAATTTTGGCCAATCAAACTGGCGGTGTTTTGGGAGTGGTCGGAACCGGAGAGAATGTGAGTCCCGTCGAAATCTCACGCCAAGTTGGCAAGTCGGCCTCAATGTCACCGATTTGGCTCAGCGAAGCCAAGCTGACCGAGGGCATGAAAACCGTTCAACAAGATCGTTTGCCACCGCTTCGTCTGGACCGCGACTCCATTTTGCTAGGCCACATGAAGATGGCTTCCGGAGAGGTTGCGTTCCAATTCAAGGGTGAAACGACTTCAGCCAATGTTGCGATCCAAATCGATGGTACGATTGAAACAAGCCATCCCGACTTTGCTTTTTTGCCAGGTTTGGTTGATGATTCCGCTGACAATCGCGGGCTGATGCTGGCCACTGCCGGTTCGCCGATGCTGCGTGAAACGGCTCATGCCTTGGCCACTCAATCCGAAGATCTCGTTCGCGCCGCAAACATCGCCGTCAAGCAAGGCAACATGCGTGGTGCAAAGGCGATCGCCGAGAAAGCACTGAAGGCCGATCCGAACAACCCCGAGGCCAAGGCCATCGAAACGGTCACGGAAGAAGCCAACACGCTGATCATTCAAAATCCAGCCGACTCGCCTTTTGATGACATTTTCGGTGGTGGTGACGCCCCGATGGACGAGGGCGGCGATGTCTTTGGCAGCGACCCTGCGACAGAAGCTGGCGGTGATGTATTCGGAGGAGACGATCCTGCCCCGGCTGTGATCGAAAACGATCCGATGGACATCCAGGACGAGGCCCCAGCTGCAAAACCAGCAGCGGCTCCGCGACAACCCGCTCCCCGTGCGGCTGTTCAGCCACAAAATGCAGTTCAGCCACGAAACGCGGCTCCGATGCGAGACAACAATTTCTTTGGTCCTGCGGCGGGTGATGACGAACTGCTCGAATCCGGTGGCGATTTGCTCGATCGAGTCGAGGCCGAACAATCCCTAGCCGAAGGCCGTCTGCGTGCCGAGGTTAACTCGCAACTTCGTGCCGCCCGCCGCCAATTGGTGGTCGACCCGCAGGGAGTCTCTGGATCATTGAAGTCATTGCTCGGCAGAATCGAGATGACAGCGAATGTCAGTCCAGAAGTGCGTCAAGAATTGTTGGGCCAAGTTCGCTCGGCGATTCAGCTTGCCAGCGGCAAAGAAGCTCGCTTCTTGGATGCTCAAGCGAACCTTGAACAACAAGCCAAGGGTGCGAACTCGATGACGCGTTTGCTCGAGGAAACCTTCCGAACCGAACAGTCGCTCAAAACACTATCCGAGCAAATGAACGCCTTGATTGACGAAGGACGTTACGAAGAGGCGGACGGTGAAGTCTCGATTCCATTTGCTCGTTTGGCAGGGGATACGATCACACGTGACTCGACCGCAGGACGTCAATTCATTGATTATCCGTTGTGGCTGCAAACTTATGCTCGCGATCGTCGCTACACCGAAATGCGAGATCGTAACTTTGTCGATGCATTCTCACTCGTTTTGAAAGCGGCGATTCCGTTTGTGGATGAACCCCCCGTGGTTTGGCCTGAAGCCGATGCATGGCAAAAACTCAGCCGACGCCGGATTGAACGTTACGGTGCGATCGAATTGGTTGGCGACAACGACACCGAACGTCGAATCCAAGCCACGCTCAGTGACGAAACAAGCCAGATTTTTGTAGAAACACCACTTGAGGAAGCGATCCAAAAAGTCGCTACGGACCACGACATTCCTATCGTCATTGACCGACGTGCTTTGGAAGAAATCGGTCTGACCGCTGACAGCCCCGTCACGATTGAACTTAAGAACGTTTCGCTTCGTTCGTTCATGCGTCTGCTACTTCGCGAACTCGACTTGACCTACATGATCAAGGACGAGGTGATGCAGATCACCACGCAAGAAGCGGCCGAAGAAAACCTAGTGACCAAAGTCTACCCCGTCGGTGACCTCGTCGTTCCAGTGATGCAACTCGGCGGCGGCGGCATGGGCGGCGGCCAAGGCGGCGGTATGGGTGGCGGCATGGGCGGTGGCATGGGCGGCGGCATGGGCGGCGGTGGCATGGGCGGTGGTATGGGCGGCGGCGGAATGGGCGGCGGAGGTATGTTTGCCGTTCCTGATGACGTTTCGCTACAAAACAAGACCACGGCATCCGCTCCTGCATCTCGCTCGGAAAACGCTACGAGCAAACCCGTTGCGAAACCTGCTAAGAAAACGATTTCACGCTTTGACATCAAACCGATCCGACTTCAAGTCGCCGAGGGTCAGTCCAAAGCCGAAGCATGGGACCAATTCTTTGCCTCGGAAAAGATCGAATCTGCTGAAGACCTGACTCGATTGGATCAACGCATTCGTTCAACGGTCCGCGAGTGGTCCACCAAAGCGTTGAAATTCCAAGAATCCGGCAAGCCCGAGCAAACCGTGGCCTGTTTCGTAGAGATGCGAGATACCATTGCGGCTGCCATGCGTGCCGGACACGTCCAAACGTGGATGTATCAAGCCTACGCAATCGCTCTTAAGGCAACGAACGCTCCGAAAGAGGAGATTGAACGCACGCTGCTTTCGGCAGTTGACTTTGCCGAGACTCCGGAAGAAGTCCTGCATGTCGCTGCGAGACTCGAAGAAGTTGGTTCGGGAGCTGCGGCGCTGCAGTTGTGCAAAAAGATTTCAGCACTTGATCCCTATCGACGCGAACCCTACTTGATGGGACTTCGCATCGCTCAGCAACTGAATGATGTCGACGCCTTGTCGTGGGCATGCAGCGGTGTATTGAGCCAGGCATGGCCCGAGAAATTCCAACCGATCGTCGAACAAGCTCGCTTGGTTGCTCGCGCAACGCATAGCGAGTTGATTGCCGAAGGCCGAACCGAAGATGCTCAGAAGTTCAGCGATTCGCTGCGACTTGCCGCTTCGCATGACGCGATTGTCCGTGTTTCCTGGACAGGCGACGCCGACCTTGACGTGGCTGTCGAAGAACCATCGGGAACCGTTTGTGCAATTGACAGCCCCTCGTCGGCTGGCGGTGGCACGTTGCTGGGCGATTCATTCCCCGGTCGTGGTGACGATGAACTGGGCACCGTTTCAGAAACCTACCTGTGCCCGAAAGGTTTCACAGGAAAATACCGATTGTTGATTCGCCGAGTTTGGGGTGACGTTTCCACTGGAAATGCCACAGTCGAAATCATCACCGACGTAGGCCGTCCAACTCAGCGATTCATTCGCGAAGAAATTCCAATCGGCGAACAAGACGCGTTGGTTGTCTTTGAAGTCAAAGACGGACAACGCAAAGAAGATATCGCAGCGGCTCAGCTTGCTCACTTGCGAGACGTCCAACGTGACATGAAACACGACGCACTTGCCCAGTTTGCCGGCGATGGTCCCGATGCGGCTCAAGTTCTGCAAAATCTTTTCAATGACGTGCAATCGTTGACAGGCGGATCCGTTGGGGGTGTAGGAGGTGCTGGCGGAGTTGGCGGGCTGGGTGGCCTAGGTCGCTTCAATCGCGGTGCGGTTGGTTTCCGACCTGAAATCACACAGCTTCCCGAAGGAGCCTCGGTTTCGACCCTGGCGATCATTTCTTCCGATCGTCGTTATGTTCGAATCAGTCCTGTGCCTACGTTTTCGCAAGTCGGTGACGTGCGAACGTTTAACTTCGTCGATGGAGATAGCGGCACTGTCCCGGGCGGCGGTGGCGGTGGCGGTCTCGGTGGTGGCGGTTTCCAATAGGGAACACAAGCTAAGGTTGACAGCGAATGCCCAACGTTTCTAACGTTGGGCAAAATTGCCTTTAATGTCTCTAACTTAGCGGTCTTGCCACGTCAGGACGATGGATCGGAATGCCGCAATTGCTCGCAACGGAATGCGTGACCCACGACTTTCGCACCCACAGGGATGCGAAATCGGCAACTACGCGCTCTGATGCGTCGGCTTCAAGTGCCGCGAATCCGCTAATTCAAGCGAACGGCATTTTCCTTCTTCTCCTGTTCGCGCTGCTTGGATTCGGGTCGGGTTGTGTATCCACCCGTTACGTATCGAACCGCTCGATTCGTGAGAATCCGCTCGCCACCAACCTGAAATTGGTGACTTTCCGCGGCCCCGAGGTAAGCGAGCGAACATGGCACACGTTGAATCGGTTTGGTTTGGAAGACCAATATGCAGCCGATCGCAACAAATGCTTCGCGAAAATTCGGCAAACCATCAACGAGTCTCCCGATTCCGATTTGGTTTACGCGTTGAGTGAACTCTCGTATGTCGAGGGCAAAAAGGCGGAACGCAGTGGCGATTCGCTGAACGCACTGAACCATTATGGAATCGCACTCACTAATTCGTACGACTATTTATTCAGTGACGATCTGCAGATCACTCGCAATGCGTTTGATCCACAATTCCGTGCAGCATGCGATTTGTACAACGAATCGCTTGAGGACACGCTGCGAATCTTGTGCAGCGAACATCGGATTGAACCTGGCAGCAACTACACTATCTCGACCCCCGATCGAGAATTTATTGTCCGCACCGAAATGCGAGGCAAATGGAAACCCGAGGAGTTCGACCGATACGAGTTCGTCAGTGATTTTGATATCGAGACGCTCAACAATCGGCATACTACCTACGGGCTTGGCGTTCCCTTAATTGCGGTGCGAAAACCCGCTGACAAAAGTGATGCCCGCGAACGCTATTATCCTTCGGGATTGAGCTATGCCGTGTCTGCGATGATGCGTTGTTCACCGGGGACGTCAGGCAAGCGAACCGGTGAATCGTCGACCTGTGTGCTGGAATTCTTCGATCCGCTCGAAGCAAACCAAATCGAAATCGCAAAACAGTGGGTGCCACTGGAAACCGATCTCACGACACCGCTTGCCTATTTCTTAGACAGTCCCGAATTTCGCAAACGCAACCATGCGACCGAAGGCTTGCTGGACCCGGATGGATCACAAGAACGGCGAGGCATCTATATGCTCGAACCGTATGCCCCCGAACGCATTCCGGTATTGATGGTCCATGGACTTTGGTCGAGCCCGTTAACGTGGATGGACATGTTCAATGACCTCCGCAGTTTTCCCGAAATCCGAGAACGCTATCAATTTTGGTTCTATCTTTACCCGTCCGGTCAACCGTTTTGGATTAGCGCTCAACAACTGCGTACGGACCTCGCCTCAATGCGAGGATCCTTCGATCCCGGACATCGTGATCAAGCGGTC
>CAXBHV010000157.1:0-9275 GCA_963974855.1 uncultured Rhodopirellula sp.
GGAGTTGGGAGTTGGGAGTTGGGAGTTGGGAGTTGGGAGTTGGGAGTTGGGAGTTGGCCCAAGCGGGGTGCTTGGGAAAGCGTTTGAGTCGATCGAAGATCGGCTGCGTTAGAGTTCCAGGACGAGCTCGTCTTTCATCGTTTTCTGCAACGCTTGCAATCGTGCAAACATTTCTTTCACCGTTGGCTGCATCGCCGCTTCGTCTGCCAAGTCGTGCATTTCCAACGGGTCTTTTTGAATGTCGTACAATCGCACTGCCTTGGCTTTGGGGTAGACGATGAATTTGTACTTGTCGGTACGAATGCTCCGCTGCAGATTTAGGTAGCAACCATAGATCTCGTCCAGCGAACCCGATTCTCCTGCGAGCATCGGCAGCACGGAATGGAACTCGACGTGCTCGGGTTTCGGGGCGCCCGCCAACTCGAGTGTCGTTGGCATCACGTCTTGCAAGTAAATCGGCTGCTCAATTTTCGCGTTCGATTCCACGCCAGGTCCGACGGCGATAAAGGGCACGCGGACGCTGTGGTCGTACATGTTTTGTTTGCCGAACAAACCGTGTTGGCCAACGGCGAGCCCGTGATCGGCGGTAAAGAAAATCCAAGTGTTGTCGGCTTTGCCTGACGCTTCGACCGCTTTCAAAATCCGGCCAATCTGGTCATCCATGTGAGTGATCAATGCGAAATATTCACCACGATGGACTTGCACCGCGTGTTCGGTGCGTGGGAATGGCCCTAAACGCTCGTCACGCAATCCTTTGCCACATCCGATGGATTCCGCGAACGGATACATTGGTTGAAAGTTCTTGGGCACGGCCACGGAATTACTGGGGTAACGATCAACGTATTCTTGGGGTGATTGGCGAGGATCGTGTGGCGCGTTGAAGGCCAGGTACATAAAGAACGGATCGTTTTGTGAGGCGGCATCGCTGAGGAAATCTTCGGCATGGTTGGCAACGACTTCGCTCCAGTGGGTGCCGCCCTGCCAAAATCCGCCAAACTTTGGATCGGATGGGGACCATGGATCGCTGCCGTCGGCGGCGGGACGGTTGTAGCCAGCCGGAGTGTCTTTGGGCATTCCCGGGCGAATGTCTCGCGCGACGTCAAACGACTTTTCCGCACTCGCGGTACAGTGCCATTTGCCAGTCATGTAGGTGCGATAGCCAGCGGACTTCATCATCTCGCTCCACCATCGTCCCTGTTCGCGTTCGTTTTCGCTCGTTTTGTAGATCGCGTTTGCATTCCAAACGTATCGCCCCGAGTTCAGCATCGTGCGGCTGGCCACGCAAACCGCACCGCTCCATGACCCCATGTTGTAGGCGTGTGTGAACGTCGTTCCACGGCGAGCCAAGGCGTCGAGGTTGGGAGTTTGGATCTCGGGATTGCCAAGTCCGGCGATCGTGTCAAAGCACATGTCGTCTGCGAAAATGAAAACAATATTGGGTTTTTCCGCAGCCGGAGCCGCTGCTGTCAGGATCGTCGCGGCAGTGAGGGCAAGGACGAATCCTGCGAGTAGACGGGGCATCATGGGGTGAAGTCTCTTTAAGGAAATTGATTCGCGCTTAGGAAATTTAGTTTCGAGCCGTCGAAAGGTGGGACTTAAGGTGGGAACGAGCCCCCAAAACCAGTTGGGTAGGGCGATTCCCAGCGAACTTGACGCGTCATTCTAGCCAAATCAAATCGCGTTTTGCAGTTCAAAGCAGGGAAAATGCGTCTTCGCCATGATTCCGACGAGGGCGAAGCGTGAAAAACCGTTCTTTCGGAGGTTCAATCCTTGGCGGCTTGCGCTTAAACTACATGATGTCGACTGTCTCTCTACTAAAACGTACGCGTATGCGAGCGAGGAGCACATCATCTTATTGAATTAGCCACTGAGTCGTCGTGGTTCGCTTGTGATCTTACATCCTTGCTTGTGAACCCATTTTATGGTTGCCCGTCTATTCACCGTGCTGGCAACCAACCCCAAAAGCATCTACGCGACACGAAAGGTGACGAATGAACGGATATGGTGCGTTTAGCGACGACTTTTACTTGAACATGATTCTGACGACCGAAATGGATCTGCCCAAAGGTCGTGAATCAATCCTCCATTTCTTTGAACAAATCCGCCGCCGTTACCCGAAGATGCAAAACTTCTACGGCCGCGAAAAAAACGAGTTTGTCTTAGAAGAAGAAAAAGAGGCGGGAGCCTATCGCTGGGTTTCGACTGAATTGAAACGAGTCAATTCGGGAGTCGTGAATCCAGAATCCGCCGAGGCGATCGATGATCTGCACCGCAGCGTGTTGGAGTTGATCCCCTACGAATTATCCGCCAGTCCGCTGGATTGCGAATCGCTGAGCGTGATGTTCGGTTTCGACTTTGCCTATCGCGGTAACCACAACGATATTCTGTCGGAAGTCGTTGGGGTCGCACCGGGTTTGCAAGGGTTCATGAACCTGCCCTTCGGAAAGGTGTTATCGCACGAACCTGCGATTCAATTTGCGTTGGACGAAGAGTGTCGGACGCAGTGCCGGATCAGTTTCGAATCGCGTACCAATGCCTACCAAGTTCGCACGGGCGATTACAGCGAGGATCCGATCAGCGTTTATCTGACGGTTCGCCGCTACGATAGCTTGGGACCTGACGAAACGTATGTTCACGAATACGATCGCTTGGTCGCACTCGGACGCGACTTGATCGACGAGTATTTGGTGGCGAGTGTCTTGAAGCCACTGCAAGATGCGATCTCACTGCGTTAAATAGCTGCGCGGTTAAATGGCAGCCCGGCAATTTCGCCTTCTCTCACGCCCCCTGCCATGCCTCACCCCGACTATAATTTAGTCGGGGTGGTCGTGGCTAGCTGCGCAGCGGGGGTAAGTGATGACTTTATCAGGGCGATCGGTACGAAAGCGATCGATACGAAGGACGGCGCGCAAGACGATTTGCAGGGGATGGGCGGTCGGCGTACTGCGTCTCAAGACATGGTTGGGGGCGTTGCGTAATTCGGATCAAGACGATCGGCGACGGACTGTGAGTTTTTCGATTGGCCGATCTTATCGAGACGTCGTCGCTCGCAGTGGTCATGCATCAATGACGCCGCGGTGCGCTTGTGCGCTGCAACGATTGGAGTCTCGTTGCATGTTGGCTGGTGATTTCGTGGCTGCTGAAGGCGAGGGAAGTCCGTGGCAGAATCCGACGAATCGTTTCGATGTAGACTTTGACACGGTGGCGGATATCTCCGATGCGTTACTCATTGTCAACGAATTGAATGATCCTCGGTATATTGACGCGGATGGGAAGTTGCCAGACACGCGGCCCGATGACGTGCTGCTGTTCTTTGACGTCAATGGTGATGGATTTTTGAAGGAAGACGATGTTGATGAATTGGCTGAGCAAATAGGGTTTGGCCAGCCCAAAAAGTACGATTTTGGTGATGCTCCGACGTCGGCCCAATCCGGGTTCGCCTCAAGCTATCCCACCGTGGATGGTGCGAGTCATCGAATCACAAGTTTGTTCTTGGGCGAAAGTGTTGATGACGAAGTCAACGGAATTCCCGATGCGAGCGCAGGAGTCGATCGAACTGGCGGTGACGACAAGGATGGCATTGACGACGAAGATGGCATCCAATTGCTGGCGACATTGATCGTGTCGAAAACAACCCCTGCGACCTCCAGCATCAATGTGGTGGCATCCGGTAACGGAAAACTTGATGGCTGGATCGACTTTAACCGGGATGGCGATTGGAGCGACGCGGGCGAACAGGTTTTCGCCAGTGAGAGTATCACCGTGGGCGCCGAGAACACGTTAAGCTTCCCCGTTCCGTCCACTGCAAGCATCGGATCGACCGCCGCACGATTTCGCTTCAGTTCCAGCGGAGGGCTGACGTTTACCGGTGAAGCCAATGATGGTGAAGTCGAGGACTATGTTTGGGACCTGATTGATGAGCAAGGGTTTCCAATCGCGTTGGTCACTCCCGTTGGTGAGACCACCCAAATTCGATTTGAGAACGACCAAATCGTGGTTAACAACATGGCCTCACCCACGACCAATTTGTTTTCATCCGGTTTGCAGAGTATATCTCGCCTTGATGTGTTTGGGAGTGATTCGAGTCAAACTTTGAAGCTGGATTATGCCACGTTGAAAACGTTGCCTGTCGATCCGGTGGCCAGCGATGTGGTGCGACTCAACGGCGGTGAAGGAATCAATACGCTCGCGATGGAAGGGCTCGAGCAAACGCTTGATCTCAGCAGTTTGGTCGGGAAAGTCGACAACTTTTCCATCTTTGATCTGACCGACGACGTCGTGGCCGAGGTGTTGGTGGATCCTCAGTCGGTCCGCAGTTTGGCGCCGACTGCGAAAACGATTCGGGTGGTCGGTTCACAAATATCCGAAACCGAGCGTGACGAAATTCGATTCACTGACCGAACCGAGTGGATGATCGGGCCTGCATCGCACGACGGCGGTGGAAAAGCCTTTCGCAATGTAGTCTCCGGCAGCGGCACCGAGCGAGTCACGGTCGAGGTCGACTTGCCAGCGCCTTGGCAGAACGTGCTCACCGCCGGGGATGTCAATAACGAAGGCGGCATCACGGCGATCGATGCACTGATGATCATTACCGAGCTTGAATTACGAGCCTATTCGGAATTTGGCGGAAAGTTGGCGAGCGATTCGACACCAGCGTCTCCGCTGGAAGTAGGTGGTAAAAGTCGATTTTTTGACGTCGATGGAAACAATCTTGTCACCGCGTTTGACGCGTTGTTGGTTATCAATGCGATTGAGTTGCAAGGGCCACAAGCCGCTGTGGTTGGCGGCGGCGGCGGTGGTGTAGGCGAACTCGTGGCTTACGATTTTGCAACCTGGCCATCTCGGATCGATTCGCAGCGTGCAGAGGGCGCGATTGATTCGGTTGCCGGAATCGCTCCCGAACCTGCAAAACCGCCTGGATTCTCGCTGTCTAAGGAGCCGGACACACCTCAATCGGCGAGTGTGGATGCGGTCGAGAAGGTCGTATCCGAAGTGGATGAAACGCGAGATTCTTTGTTGCCACTCCGTCTGGTCGACGAGTGAGGGCGTTTGTAACTGCCGTATTTCTCCGCAAATTTGCGTTTGATCATCGAGAGAGTCATTTCTTCGTGCTGGATCCTAGTGGCGATGGCTGATCGAGTGGACTAAGATCAAGGCCTATGTATTCTGCCTATTCTTCGCAGTCTCCAGCCCATTACTCCCCCGATTTTTCCTGAAGCAACGAGGATGTTTCCCTATGAGCCGTCGAACCACGCGTAGAAACGTAAAACGCCGACGACTTGGTGCCGAATTGCTCGAGGACCGTCGTTTGCTTGCGGTCATCGACTTGCTTCCCGTGGTTGGAACCACGACCGAGTCAAACGGGACGACGGTTGTGACGGCAAGTGGCGGTTCGACCGTTCGCTTTGAAGCGACGCTGACGTCGGCGGAGCAGGCGGTCCGCGGCTACCAATTGAATTTTGCCAGCAGTGCGTCGTCGTTGGTGATTGACGAATTCTTTGAATCTACAGACTTCCCGGTCTTCATCGACACGATTCTCAATCGCGATGCCGGCGATTCGGTCGTTTCGAGTTCGGCATCCACGGCATTGGGTGTTCCGCCGACTCGCAGTCTGGGCACGTTTGATGTGATGGTTCCCGATGTGGCGGGTGATTATCAGTTGACGCTAAACGCGATCGGGGTAAACCCGTCCAACCGAACATTGATTGTCGATGCGGAAACCAACTCACTTCCGATCACGGATTATGGTGATGTGATTTTACGAGTCGCCAATGCGAGCGAGACCGTGGTGACGACCACGCTGGCGACGCAATCGCAGCTCGAGGACGCCAACACATTCACCGTCAACGTGACTCTGTCGCAAATTGCCAAAGAGGATGTGATTGTTCCTTTCACGTTAACCGGCACGGCGGTTGAGGGAGATGACTTCACGGTAACTCGCAGTCCGCTGACGATCCCCGCAGGCAACATGTCAGCGAACATTACGTTCACGGTCAATGATGACTTGTCGGCCGAATCGACTGAGACAATCATTGTGACATTGGGCACTCCAACCGGTGCAACACTGGGAGCCCAGAACACTCACACCGTCAATCTCGTTGATAATGATGACGGTACTCCGACGGCAACGCTTGAGCTAGCCGCCCCAACGGTCCAGGAGAACGCGGGTTCTGCGGTCATGACCATCAATCTCTCGTCGGCTAGCGAATTTGATATCGTGCTGCCCTTCACAGTCACCGGCAGTGCAACGCGAAATACTGACTTTGTGATTAGCAGTGACTCGATTTTGATTCCGTCTGGCGAAACGACTGCCAGCATCAATATCGCGATCACCGATGACTTCGAGTTAGAAAACAACGAAACGGTCATCGTCAAACTCGACACCCCCACCAACGCCAAACTTGGATTGCCCAACCGACAAGTCTTGACGATCGTCGACAATGATGACGTCGAACCGCCGACGGTCAGTTTCCGCTCGTCGGCTTTGACTGTCGGAGAAAATGTGGGTTCCGTCTCGCTGATCGTCAACTTGTCCAGAGCAAGCGACGCTCCGATCACGGTTCCGTTCACTTTCAGTGGATCGGCGAGTTCGAACACCGATTTCACGATTTCATCAAGTCCCATCACGTTTGCTGCGGGACAAACCTCGGCCACGATCACATTGAATGTCAATGACGATGCGATTGTCGAAGGGGACGAAGTCGTCTTCGTGACTTTGGGAACGCCAACCGGTGCAATACTAGGGGCTATTCCTACCGAGACCGTGACGATTAGCGACGATGATCAGCCACCACCACCGACCATTAACATCGAGCAGTCCACACTGAGTGTCATCGAGGGCAACACCACGGTTTCGGTGACCGTTGGTTTGTCAGAAGTCAGCGAGTCATTTGTCACAGTCCCATTTTTCATCACAGGGACAGCGACCAGTGAACAGGACTACGCCAGTTTGACCAGCGTCGTCGGTTTTGCTGCAGGCGAAAAAACGCGAACTTTCACGATCAATATTTTCGAAGACAACTTGGTCGAAGGCGACGAAACGATGATCGTTTCGCTCGGCGTCCCGAACTTTGGTGAACTGGGGAACGTGCAATCGACAACGATCACGATCCTGGACAATGATATCGAAGGTAGCAATCCAGTGATCGACTTCACAACCGAACAGCAGGTTGTGCCCGAGTCGGTTGGGGTTGTGAACGCTACAGCAAGGCTCAGTGTTTTGACGACGGAACTGATTGTGGTTCCCGTGACCATTGTTGGCACCGCAACCAATGGCACCGATTATGTCATCGCGCAGCAAACACTTCGATTCGAGCCTGGCACGAGTACGGCGAGTCTGCCGATTGAAATCATCGACGACAATGATTTGGAGTCGACCGAATCGTTTACGTTAAGTTTTGCACCGCCCACCGGTTTTGATTTGGGCGTGAACCCAACTCAAACGATCTCGATTGTCGATAACGATTCGCCAACGTCGGCGGATCCGGTGGTTGATTTCTCAACCACCAATCAAACCGTCAGCGAAGACGGTGGGAATGTCTCGATTTCGGTCATTCTGTCCTCCGTATCGGAATCGGAAATCGTAATCCCCTTTGTCGTGACCGGAACGGCAACCGACGGAACTGACTATACGATCAGCACCAGTCCGCTACGGATTGCGGCTGGCCAAACCTCGGGCACAATCGTGGTCACTGCGATTAGCGACAGTGAAAACGAGGGTGATGAAACGATCGTGGTCACGCTGCAGAGTCCTACCGGTGCGACGCTGGGAACCAGTACGACGCACACCCTAACGCTACAGAACTCAGACCCTTCGGAACCCACCAACCCGATCGTCACGCTCGCCAATGTCAGTCAAACGGTTAGCGAAGGTGCCTCCGCGATCAACGTGATCGTCAATTTGTCGAAGACAAGTGAATCCGCGATCACGATCCCGTTCACCGTGACAGGGTCGGCGACCTCGGGCAGCGACTTTGTCGTCGCGGCGAACCCTATCACCATTCCCGCAGGGCAAACGTCTGGCAGCATTACGATCAACTTAGTGGATGATGCCATCGTCGAAGGTTTGGAAACGGTCGTTGTTACATTGAATCAACCGACCGGGGCAAACCTTGGCGAGGGCACGGTTTTTGTCGGCTCGATTCTCGACAACGATGAAAACGGTGGGGGCAACGGCGGCGGATTGGTCATTCCGGGCAACTTCGCACGTCCGCAATTGATAGCAGCGAGTAGCCAATCGACTGCGATTCTGTTTGGCGCCACCCAAAACACCACCCTGACGATCGGTCATGTCGGCTCGACGTCGGTCAACGCTCAAGTTACCTTGTTCGACGAAGATTTGAATCCGATTGCCGACGATGCCGGAGGTTTGTTGACGGCGTCTTTGACCGCTGGAAACCTATACGCATTGATCTTTAGTGCTTCAAACGAAGACCAGATCGTGATTGTTCGTTCGTCGGCCGGCAACGATGCGATTAGTGGTGTCAGTCCAACCAATCTGATCCGATCGACCGATGTCGACGGCAGCGGCGAAACGACAACATTGGATGCGTTGATGGTCGTCAATCAACTCGGACGACAAGCCAACGGCGAAGGGGAAAACGTCCTCGTCCCAGGCCGCTATTACGATGTCAACGCCGATGGACGCATTACTGCAATGGATGCATTGCGAGTGATTAACGAGTTGTCGCGAAACAGTGTCAGTAACGTAGCAGGCGAAGCTACTGCGACTCCGTTGGATAATCGATTAGCGAGCGAGCAATCCAGTGCCGAACCGATCGCCGCATCGGTATCGGCTCAATCGCCACTCGTTAACGAATCCACCAAGATTGCGACGTTTGCGGAACTGCAGACCGCAAGCGAAAACGCGAATCCAGATGTGATTGAAGTAGCAACGGCGCAAATCGATGCCGTTTTGGCGGAAATGGATGACGCGTTGCAATTGCTGGGCTAGAACAATCCCTGAATTGCCAGCATTGCGATTTTTGCCCGTGGTTGGAAACATTCTTTCCAAGGCTTCATCCGTCTTGGAAAGATTGTGGGCAATTGCGGTGTCTAAGCAGGTATGCGAAAGAGATTCGGCATATCAAAATGAGTCTTTCTTACCCCTCATCCCGCAGAGACTGCTGATTTAGTACGACATCACCGTTCTTATGTTAGCCGCTTGGGCGCTAGCCCCGGTTCAGTGGTGAGAAAACCGTGGCTAGCGCCCAAACGGAACGCTGTGAAGCATTTTTTCTTAAAAGGTTTGTGTATTTTTAACGTAGCGGAAGTCG
>CAXBHV010000158.1:0-9224 GCA_963974855.1 uncultured Rhodopirellula sp.
TGTTACATTGCCTATACCAATGACGCGGTGCATGAATTAATTCGTGCCAATTTAGACCGAGCGCCGATGTACAGCGGACAAATCAATTCGCGTGGTCCACGCTATTGTCCGTCGATCGAAGACAAGGTCGTGCGTTTTGCCGATAAGGATTCGCATCAATTGTTTCTCGAGCCCGAAGGTCGCCAAACCGAAGAGGTTTACGTCAACGGAATCTCGACCAGTCTGCCGCGCGACGTCCAAGACCAGATGTTCCGCATGATCAAAGGACTCGAGAATGCTCAAATCATGCGTTACGGTTACGCCGTGGAGTACGACTTCTGTCCTCCCACGCAATTGTGGCCACATTTGGAAAGCAAGGCCGTCGAAGGATTGTTCTTGGCCGGGCAAATCAATGGCACCACCGGTTACGAAGAGGCTGCAGGGCAAGGATTGATCGCAGGGCTGAACGCCGCCCGAAAAGTCGCCTCCAAATCGCCTTGGGTTCCCACGCGTGACCAAGCTTATATCGGTGTTTTGGTCGACGATCTGGTGACCGCAGGAACCGACGAACCTTATCGCATGTTCACCAGTCGAGCGGAGTATCGGTTGCTGCTGCGACAAGACAATGCCGACCGTCGGTTGACCGCAGTGGCGGATGAGCTTGGTTTGATTAGTGCAGATCGTCGCGACCGTTTTGCCGAAAAGATGTCGCAAATCGATCGAGGCATGGAGATATTAAAGAGTTCGCGTGTCGGTAAAACGCCGGGCGATGTCTATCTGCGTCGTCCCGAAGTCGACTGGAACGTAATGTGTGGCCATGTCGAAGAACTGCGTCAAATTGACGAAGATGCGGCCACGCAATGTTTGTACGACATTAAATACGAAGGCTACATCACGCGGCAAAAGATGGAGGTGGAAAAACACCACCGCTTGGCTGGCAAGCAGATCCCGCAAGCGTTCAGTTACGACGCGATCGGGCCGCTGCGTCAGGAGGCACGAGAGAAACTGAATCGAGTTCGCCCGCAGAACCTCGATCAAGCTAAGCGGATCAGTGGCGTCACCCCAGCCGATCTCGCCTTGGTACTCGCCCATTTGGAACGAAAACGCTAGCACCTCGCGTAGCGAAGTCGCCAAGACTTTCGGGCATCCGAGATACGTCCCAGTAATGAGCGCATCAACCCCACTTGTGAGTCTGCGTAAAGTTTCTGCCCTAGCAAAAATTCAAAAAACCCGGGCCATAATCCTTAAGTTCCGATGAATGCGGGACTTATGGAATCTAAATCGATCTTGACCCAGTGTGTCAACTCGATAGAATTCGTTGGTGAGGCAAGCTTGGTAAGGCAGGGGGACTCGGAGTTTCTTGCTGCTTACGTTTTTCGCACACTTTAGCACGGCAATGTGCTAGTGCGGGGGACGGGAAGTTTGCTAAACAAAGACTCGTGGTGAACGGTTGGGTGACTTGTGTATCGGATGCACAACGAATCATTAACTTACATTTGCTAGCAAGTGACATCATGATGGTCTGTCTCTGGACGAGACCCGCTGTATTGGGCTGCATGTTGCAATAACAGGGTGGTTATGTTCAGAGCTCCAGGATTCACAATGTAACGGCTCGTCATGCAGGGAGGATGGTTTCTGCCATGACCATTAAGACGGTCTTCACGACAGGCGAAGCGGCCAAGATTTGTAAGGTCAGCCAGCAAACGATTATCCGTTGTTTCGACAACGGTTCGTTAAAGGGGTTTCGTGTCCCCGGAAGTAAATTCCGACGCATTCCACGTGAACAACTTTTCATGTTCATGAAGGAAAACGGAATTCCCACCGATGCACTTGAAAGCGGCAAAAAGAAGCTGCTTATCGTTGATGACGATCAAGATTTGGTCGAATTGATCAGCGAAGGTTTTTCGCGTGACGGACGCTTTGACATCCGCACTGCAAACAACGGATTTGACGCTGGAATGGGAGTGAAAGAGTTTCGCCCCGATCTAGTGATCCTGGACGTGATGTTGCCCGACATCAACGGCAAAGAAGTTTGCCAACGTGTTCGCAATGATCCCGCGATGGATATGGTCAAGATTTTGTGTATCTCGGGAATGGTCGAGCACAACAAAGTCGACGCCTTGAAAGCCGCCGGTGCGAACGATTTCATGCAAAAGCCGTTTTCGATTGATGAATTGATCAATCGATCGTGCGACTTGCTCGAAATCGAACGTGGTGTGATCAATTAAGCGGTCACTCGAAAACGAAACGAGGCTCACAGCCTATAATGTGGGATAGGCTTCTAGCCTGTCATATAGCATGGGCTTTGAGTCTGTCATGTGAGAATAGGCTTTTCCAGCCTGTTCTATAGGCTGTAAGCCTCTAGTTCTGCCCCACATGGCTGTGTTGGATAATGATACAAGTGCGACACGGATGGTCTTCTTAGCGTGATGTCTCCAACCCACTTGTTACCCAGCCTACGATTCGAATCGAACCGATGGTGGTTGCCACGTTCGCTCGTGGCCACCGAGTGTTTGATCGGTTTGCTGTTGCGCAGCAATGAGCCCGATCCGTTGGCCGTTGCGGAGCACGTAGGAAGGGACGTCGCAGACGACATTTCACCGCAGGTGGATCCGATCACGCTGCAGCGAACGATTGAAGCATTGCGTGTCGATCCGCCGCTATTAATCTTCACCGCCGCGTCATTCCCCGGCGATTCGACCTCATTGTCAGGTTTAGCAGCTTGGCTTGCCGACAATGCGATCACGCTGTTCGCAGACGGCGATGCGTTTTTGGGGACGCCCGAGATCAACTCGGCAACCCGATCGCGTTGGAGTGAACTGGATGCCTATTTCAGAACGTTGCCCGTAGAGCAGTGGCTTGGCCATGCGACGCTTTGGCTCGAGGCGACCGGCCCGAGTGTAGCTGCGTCATGGTGTGATCGCTGGGCCGAGATATCGTTTAGTGCTGCGGAGTTGAATGGCGTAAATCATTCGCCGCCAGAGCTCGCGGCGGCCGATTCGCTTCAGCAGCTTGCTCGGCAAATGCAACACACTCGCACGCTCGAGCAGTCTTTTGATCGTCGTCTTCACAATCAAAAACTCTCTGCGCTGAAGCAGTTTGCCTACGGGCTCAGTCACGAGATCAATAACCCGTTAGCCAACATTTCCACGCGAGCCCAGCATTTGAAGCAGGGCGAAGCTGATCCGCAGCGGAGTGCTTCGCTGCAAAAAATCGTCGATCAAGTGTACCGAGCCCACGAGATGATTGCCGATTTGATGTTCTACGCGAATCCATCGCTGCCCGAGACTTCTCGGTGTGATCTCAACTCGCTAGTGCGATCGGTTGCCGATGAGTTTGTCGACGAGGCCGATTCGCTTTCCATCCGTCTGGAATCCGAGACCCCTGTGGGCGAGCTCTTGCTCGACCTTGACGAACCGATGTTCGGCGAAGCATTGCGTGTGTTGCTGCGAAACTCGATCGAAGCGATCGGATCCTCGGGCACGATTGTGATGTCGATCGTACCAGAGGCTGATCGCGTACTGATTCACGTGGCCGATAGTGGTCCCGGACTCTCGCGTTCGGCACGCGAGCATGCGTTTGATCCCTACTTTAGTGGTCGTGAAGCCGGCCGTGGTCTTGGGCTGGGGCTGTGCCGAGCCTACCGGATTGCCAAGTTGCACGGTGCCGACATCAATCTCGCCGGCGGGGCAAGCGGCTGTGTCGCCACGATCGCGATCCCCAAGTCGCCCGCGTAGGTGGAAGCGTGTCGTAGCGGAAGTCGTCAAGACTTTCGGGATTTGCTTTCAGGTCGGAACTTTTGACGAGTTTCGCTACCAAAGTAGTTGGCATTGGTTATTCGCCCCCAATGCGGCAAATCTGCGAGAACCCAAAATCGCTGAAGCTGCCAAATTCGTTGAAAACATAGCCCGGTAGTCGGCTGGCCAGCGATCTCCAATAATTCGGTTTCGCTTGAACACGTTTCCACTCCACGATTGATGCAGAAACCATGCTTGATTCCGCCTTGGAATTGGTTCGATTGCAAGAAAATGGCGATCTAACCGCAGTTGAGATTGCTGAAAAAGCGTTGGCGTCGGTCCGCGACACCAACGACTCGATCAATGCATTTACTCACGTTGCGGCGGAACAGGCTATTGATGCTGCTCGCCGCGTCGATGCCAAACGCGCTGCCGGCCAACCGCTGGGCATCTTGGCGGGCGTGCCCGTTGCGGTCAAAGACGTGCTCTGCACCGCCGACATGCCGACCACATGTTCCTCGCGAATGCTCAAAGACTTTCGGCCGCCCTACGATGCCACCGTCGTCAGCAAGCTTCGTGAAGCGGATGCCGTGATCATCGGCAAGACGAACATGGACGAGTTTGCGATGGGCGCCAGCACGGAGACCAGCGCATTTGGGCTGACCCGAAATCCTTGGGATACCGACCGTACCCCAGGCGGCAGCAGCGGAGGCGCAGCGGCCTGTGTCGCTGCCGGTTCGGTACCACTGAGCCTTGGAAGTGATACAGGAGGCTCGATTCGGCAACCCGCCGCGTTTTGTGGGCTCACGGGGTTGAAGCCAACGTATGGACGCGTCAGCCGGTTCGGTTTGATCGCGTTCGCCAGCAGCTTGGATCAAGTCGGTCCGATGGCATGGTCGGTTCCCGATGTCGCCCTACTGTTGGAAGCAATTGCCGGGTTTGAACCGCGGGATTCAACCTCACTCAATCAAATCGTTCCCAAGTATTCGGATGTATTGCAGTCGTCGGATTTGCGTGGCTTGCGAATTGGAGTGCTAAGTGAGACTGCGGAAACCGCCGGTATCGATCCTGCGATCATGGATGCCGTCAATGAGGCCGCCAAGGTGTTCCAGAGTCAAGGCGCCGAGATCGTGGAAGTTAATCTTCCGCACAGCAAGTATTGGGTTCCAACCTACTATGTGATCGCACCCTGTGAAGCCAGCAGTAACCTGTCGCGATACGATGGCGCCCATTACGGTCATCGCACCGATTCGATTGACATGCACAGCCCCCAAGGGCCGCTGACCTCGGCTTATTGTCGAAGTCGCGAAGAAGGGTTTGGTTCGGAAGTCAAACGTCGGATCATGGTCGGGACGTATGCGTTAAGCGAAGGATACACCGACAAATATTACAACCAAGCATTAAAGGTTCGCCGTTTGATCAAAGGCGATTTTGATGCCGCGTTCTCGCAGGTCGACTTGCTGCTTGGACCGGTAACGCCATCGACCGCTTTCCCGCTGGGCGACAAAATTGATGACCCGCTACAGATGTACCTTTGCGATTTGTTCACCGTCGGTGCCAATCTAGCGGGTTTACCGGCGATTTCGTTGCCCGGCGGAATGGATTCGGCTGGGTTGCCGATTGGAATCCAGTTGCAGGCACCTGCACTCGAAGAGTCTCGCTTGTTGTTTGCCTCCAATGCGTTCCAGCTTGCTACGGATCATCACCAAAAACGACCTTCCAACTGATTTCACGCTGCGTTGTCTTTATCAAGACTCTGTCTTGCGAGTCCTCAAGCGACTCGTGTTCGTGACCGTCACCACCACTCATTACGCCAATGTCAACTCATCAAGTCACCACCGTCATCGGGCTGGAAGTTCACGTTCAACTCAAGACAAAAACAAAATTGTTTTGTGGTTGTAGTACGGAATTTGGTGCGCCGCCGAACACGCAAGTCTGCCCGGTGTGTCTGGGCTTGCCCGGCGCCCTTCCGGTGATCAACGAAGCGGCGATCGATTTGGCGATCCGTTCGGGGCTGGCGATCAATTGTTCGATCCCTGAGATGACCAAGTGGGACCGCAAGCAATACTTCTATCCCGACTTGCCCAAGGGCTATCAGATCAGCCAATTCGATTTGCCGATCTGTGCCGACGGTTATCTCGAGATCGTCGATCCCGCAGACGACGAAAGCACGCGGCATATCGGCATCATTCGTGCCCATCTCGAAGAGGATGCGGGCAAGAGTATGCATGATGAGGTCGCAGGCAAAAGCGACACGCGAATTGACTTGAATCGCTGTGGCACGCCGCTTTTGGAAATCGTCAGCCAGCCCGATCTGCGTTCGCCGGCAGAGGTCCGCGAGTATTTAACGCAATTGAAATTGATCCTGATGCATTTGGATGTTTCCGATTGCGAAATGCAAGAAGGCAGTCTTCGTGTCGATGCGAACGTGAACTTGCACATCGAAACCGATGGCAAAAAAATTGCGACGCCGATTGTCGAAGTTAAAAACATGAACAGTTTCCGTGCCGTCGAGCGGGCGCTGGAATATGAAATTGAGCGGCAATACATCGATTGGGAAGCCGACGGGTTGACGATCGACGATCGCGCCAAAACGACACGAGGCTGGGACGATTCGAAAGAACGCACCTTCATCCAGCGTGAAAAGGAAGAGTCGGCCGACTATCGTTACTTCCCCGATCCCGACTTGTTGCCAATCCGTATCCCGGCCGAACGCATCGAACAGGCACGTCTATCGCTCGGCGAATTGCCTCAGGCGACGATTAACCGCTTGCAAGACCAGTACGGATTGAAGGCCTACGATGCCAACGTGATCGTCAATCAAGGCCCGGCAATGATCGCCTATTTTGAGCGAGCGGCCGAAGTTTCCGGAGACGCCAAGCGATCCAGTTCTTGGATTCAGCAGGACGTGATGCGAACTCTGAAAGAGCAAGACGCGACGATCGATTCGTTTGCGGTTTCCAGCGACCAGCTTGGTGGATTGCTCAAACGTGTTTCCGCAGGCGAGATCGACAACGCACGTGCTCGCGATGTTTTCGCACACATGCTCGAACATGACGTGACCGTCGAGGAAGCAATGAAGTCGCTGGGGATCGAAAAGGTCGATAGCAGTGAGTTGGACTCGCTCTGCCAAGAACTGCTTGACGCGAATCCCCAAGTCGTTGCCGATGTGCAAGGCGGCAAGGTGCAAGCACTGGGGGCATTGATCGGCCAAGCCAAAAAGAAGAATCCCAACGCCAACCCTGGTAAAGTCCGCGAGACCCTGCTGCGTCTGATCGGCTCGTAAGGGCCGTCGGAGCTCTAAGTGACGGGATCACTAGTAGCGGAAGTCGTCAAGACTTTCGTGAATTACGGCACAGGCCGAAGCTCACGTCCGGTTTACTGCTTTCGTAGTTACGCTCGCCAGAGCGTGGATTTCCGCCCTTTGGCGACGGCAGTTACGCCGGAAACTGAGAGTTCTTCACGTATCGCAAGCCGTCGGGTTGCAGCGAGCAAACGTTCAAATCAAACCTCGTCGCCTCGCGCCGCGACACCTCCCTCTTCTCACGTCCTGGCTACTTCCTGACCCTATCCGCACACTTCTGTGCGTCGACGCGCGGTTGGCAATGAAGCAGCGAAATATCCGCTGAATTTTTTTGTTCAGCGTTCAATTTGCGGTTGTCGACCTTGAGCGTTGACTAGATGCTTAGCACCGCGCAGGCCACAAAATGTTGTTGATCGTGCGGCGATTCAGCGACGTGATTTGCACGATCAGCGACAACGTGTTGCAACCCTCTTATCTGAAAGTAGTCTAGCTGCGGATGGAACCATCAATACCGCAATCATCGGATAGCGTCACCAAGTCACAAACGGGATGGCGTCGTTTTGGACGTGCTCCTCTTTTCTTTGTCGTTTTGGTGGGGATGCTCGTCGGGCTTGGCACGTTCACCTTTGGGTACGGCAAAGGGGCGAGCTATTTGAGTAACGACCCACTGACGTGCATCAATTGCCACGCTATGCAAGGGCAATACGATTCTTGGCAGCACTCGAGCCACCATCACGTCGCAGTTTGTAACGATTGTCATCTGCCTCATGATGCGATCGGAAAATGGGTGACCAAGGCCGATAATGGGTTCTTCCATTCGTTGGCGTTTACTTTGGGTAACTACAAAGATCCGATTCAGATCAAGCCGCGCAACAAGCGAGTGACGCAGAGCACGTGTGTGGATTGCCACAAAGATTTCGTGCACTCGATGTTGCCAGCGGTTAAGGGCGAAGACATGCAGTCGTGTGTGCACTGTCACGCCGATGTGGGCCACGCCCAACGTTAGTTATTTGTTTTGCTTTTTTACTCTCTCCTCTTTGAGCATGGTTTTCGCTAAATGGAATCCAAGAAATCACGCGGTTTCGGCGTCTTGATTGTGCTAACGGCATTGGTGGCAATGGCTACTGTGGGGGTCGTTGGATTGCTGGTCAATATTTTTGAACGCAAACAAGAAGCACGGAAACCCTTTGTGCGTTTAGTCGAAGTCAATGAGGTGAGCACGGACCCCGAGCCGTGGGGCGTCAACTTTCCGCTGCAATACGAAGGTTATCTGAGAACCGCAGATACCGAGCGTACCGAATACGGCGGCAATCATGCGTTCACGCCAAGTAAGCTCAAGCAGGATCCTTGGCTGACGCGGTTGTACGACGGCTATGCCTTTAGCGTCGACTATCGCGAAGCTCGCGGCCACGCCTATATGCTGCACGATCAAGAGGTCACCAAACGAGTGACCGATTTCAAGCAGGCCGGTGCCTGTTTGCATTGCCATGCATCGATCATCCCGACCTATCGCCGGATTGGACTCGAGCAAGCGGGTGAAGAGGTCAGTGAAGCGAAACTGGCCGAAGGATTCGATCAAGAAGCGGTGATGGCGGGTTTCCGAGCGGTCAGCCGTAAACCGTACGAGGAGGTTTACGCCGAAATGCTAAAGACCCATGACGGCGTCACCAAGGCCGCCGACGGCGATCCGCATATCGGTAGCGCCCACCCGGTGTCCTGCATCGATTGTCACGATCCTGACTCGATGAAAATCCGTGTCACTCGTCCTGGATTCATTGATGGGATCGCAAAGCTCGCCCGCAGCGACGATCCCGTTCCCCACTTGCCAAGCATTCAAAAGTGGCGTGATTCGGGCTCAGAGACTCCTTACGACCCCAACACCGATGCGACACGTCAAGAACTCCGCTCGTTCGTTTGTGGGCAGTGCCATGTCGAGTATTACTGTGCCAACAAAATGACGTTGACCTTCCCCTGGGGCAACGGGCTGAAGGTCGAGGATCTCGAACAGGAATGGGATGAAACTGAATTCCCCGATGACGGCGGCGAGTTTTATGACTTCGTGCACAAAGAAACCGGAACTAAGGTCTACAAGGCCCAGCATCCCGAGTTTGAATTGTGGAGCCAAGGGATTCATGCTCGCGCCGGAGTCAGTTGCAGTGATTGTCACATGCCGTATGAGAAGCAAGGAGCTACCAAAGTCAGCA
>CAXBHV010000159.1:0-9169 GCA_963974855.1 uncultured Rhodopirellula sp.
ATGTTTCATAACCACCGAGTTCGTGCTGCTCAGGTGTCGGCAGGTAGCCGTTGTAGCCATTGGCCAACTCGATCGTGAACGTGGGCTTGAGTGGACTGAGTTTCTTGACTGCCAATCCGGTCTCGACAAACGTCTCGCAGGGACTGCTAACGATCCCCAGATCACCGATACGAATCGCTTGCAGTTTGACTTGAACCGTGGCCGGATACTTGGCCATGTCCATCGTCTCGTTGGCATAGATCAAACGTTGCTGCTTCCACGGGCCTGGCCCCGCTTCAGCAATCAGTTTCTCCGCGCGAGCTAATTCCTCTGCGTCAGGCCGGCGGACACCCAGCTCAATCTCGGTCTCCTGCATTTTCAGCGGTACCCAATCTTTGTACTCAACTCGCTGATACGCCACGAGTGCAGAGGCTGCGACATCGGCGGCCCACTAGGCGAATCTGTTCAAAGGGTCGCTGACTCGTGCGGCCCTCGTAGAAGTTGATGTTGTTGATATCGCCGCTCGTCCCGTTGGTCATGCAAGCCACAAAAGCGGGATTGCTTTTATCGGCATCGATCGATTTGGTAAACTGGCGAGCGAACTCGCCGAAGTAATCTGCTGATAACGAATTCGCGGGCACACCGCCCACGTAGTGCAGCGAGTAGTTGGCCCACAACGCGATCGGACGGCCGTCAATGGCTTGTACCGAGAGTACCGGAATTTCGGGATCAACCGGGCCAGCGGGCTGAAGCAGACTCTTGCTATTCGCCGCAGGATTCATCCTTACCGTGTCCGTACCGCGATCAAAGGGGTCGGCGATCGGCGTGCCGGGACGCAAGAACCAGCGGCGGTTGAAGACCTGACGCGGGTTGCTCCCAATCGCCCAACCAACACGTGCTGGCTCCAGTTGCGAGTTGGCTTGAGTAATACCCTCGGCAATTCGCTGGGCGAGAAAATCGGGATAGTATTCTTGAACTAAGCTTTGAAACGTCGGTGCCGCCGTGACTGCGGTATGAGTGTGTGTTGCCGAGCACAAGATGTGATCCGCAGGAATGCCTGTCGCCTGGGATGCCTGTTGTTTAGCGGCATCGTAGATCTCTCGCGGGATCATGCAACTGTCGCAAGTGACCAACGCGATTTTCGTCTCGCCGTCGTCCAGCACCAAGCAACGGGCGTGCAGCGGATCGTGAGCCTGATCCGCCGTGCGATGCGTCATGCTGCCAGCTGAACTAACAGGAAACTCAGTTGGGGTAATGTCAACCGCGTACGCACCGCCGCGAAGCACACGCTTCGGCGCATCCGCTGCGGAGAGGCTACTCGCCAACAAGCCCAGTATGCCAAATATCGATAGCGCACGTTGCAATCCGAATTGAACTCGGGATTTCAGGTGTCTCATCGTGATCTTTCCAAGGCGGGGAACGGTAATCGTTCGTGGTGATTCTAGGTGGGAGCTTGAGTACAGGGCTCATCGTCACTCATGCCAAGACCATGCTATCTGCTGGGCGAGCACGTAGCAACTATCATGGCCCGCCGTTAGGCGAACTCTGTTCACGAACAACTGCGATCGTGAGCGGGTTGAAGGCAGCGGATGAGTCATTTTTGACAGACGAATGGGGGACAGACGAATGAATTCAGAGGGACGATTCGCCTGTCCTATGAAGAAAGGGGGGGCAGGTATCGACGATGAGCAGATCAACCGGATAAATCAAACGAAGGATACCTGCCTCTCTATACTGCTCATTCGACAGATTCTCGCTCACGGCAGAGATCGTGTCAAAGAAGAACCCCGACGCCACACTGCAAATACAATTGTGCCTACAATGCGTCGAAGTTATGGCGACGGCATGGCGGAAGAACCTATCTAATTAAATAACTAGACATCAACAAACAACTAGACGTACAGAAAAATAAGATGACCAACCGAGAATCAGTTTTGAAGCGAGCCGTCTGGCTGGTGGCCGTCGTGGTGAGCGCTGCTTTGCATGCAGCCTGTTGCTACAACGTGACCACGGCGGGTGAGCCCCACTACTACGAACCGGCAGAGCCTGGTCAGCCTAAGTTGATCGAGTGCGATGTGGCCGTTTACGGAGGCACTCCGGCCGGGGTGACGGCGGCAATTCAAGCGGCGCGGGATGGGAAATCCGCAGTCCTGCTTTCCTTCAACCGACACGTGGGCGGGATGACGTCCGGCGGATTGACCGCGACGGATCTCGGTAGAAAGGATTCGATCGGCGGAATCGCTCTGGAGTTCTACAATCGAATTGGCAAGTCGCTAGACTATTCCCCCGCAGAAGCCGAGACGCTCTACCGCAAAATGCTCGATGAAGCCGGTGTGAAAGTCCTGCTTGGTCGTGCGCTCAGCTCCGTTGTTATGCAGGATCAGCGATTGGTATCTGCAACCATGGAAACCGGCGAGACCGTGCGGGCAGCGGTGTTTGTCGACAGCACTTATGAAGGCGACCTGCTAGCCGCTGCGAACGTTTCCTATCACGTCGGACGGGAACCGGCCGCGACGTACGACGAAACGTTGGGCGGGCAATGGCAGACGGTGTCTTGGAAAAACGTCTACCAGTTTTGCCGACTGCCGCTGAGTCCCTACGTGATTGCGGATGATCCGGCCTCAGGTCTGCTGCCGGAAATCGCTGCGGAAATTCCTGGAAAACCCGGCCAAGGCGACTTCAAAGTCCAGGCATACAATTTCCGACTTCAACTTTCACGCGGTGAGGACCGAGTCGCGTTCCCGAAACCTCTCGGCTATGACGTCAATCGCTACGCGCTGCTGGCCCGCTTTCTGAACTTCGATGAACGCATCGATTGGCGTCTGAACTACACGACAGCCCTGCTGACCGACGGGCCGGTGCAGATGCGACAGGGCGACAGCAACAACGCAGGCAGTTTTTCATCGGATTATGTCGGTGGCAATCATCACTGGCCCGACGGCACGTACAAACCGGGTTCGATCAGTGAACTTCCTCCGCCACGCCGTGGGCTGCCAGTCCCGCTGCGGCATTTGTATGAGCTGAGAGAACGCATTTTCCAAGACCACGTCAACTATCAACAGGGACTGATGTACTTCCTGGCAAACGACCCTCAGGTTCCCGAAGCACTGCGGGCTCGGGTGAGTGCCTGGGGACTCGATCCGCAGGAGTTCACGGAATCCGGATTCTGGCCCCATCAGTTGTACGTCCGCGAAGGCCGCCGCATGGTGTCGGACTATGTCGTCACACAGGCGGACTGCGAATCACGGCGAGTCGTTAACGATTCCGTCGGCCTGGCTTCCTATCCAATGGATTCACACTTTTGTCAGCGCGTGGTCGTGGAAGAAAACGGAGTGCAGACGGTGCGCAACGAAGGCGGTTTTGGACATGGCTTTGCGAAACCGTATCCCGTTTCGTACCGCTCGATCGTCCCTAAAAAGAATGAATGTGAGAACCTGTTGGTGCCGGTCTGTCTTTCTTCGTCCCACGTTGCTTTTGGATCGATCCGGATGGAACCGGTGTACATGATCCTGGGGCAGAGTGTCGGCAGCGCCGCAGCGATGTCGATTACCGAACAGATTGCCGTACAGGATGTGGACTACGCCAAACTGAAAGTCAAACTGGAACACGACGGCCAGCGGCTGACATGGGACGACAAGTCTGTGCGTAAACCTGCAAAGACGCTGCCTGGGCTGGTGACGGATGATACGGATGCCAAGACAATGGGGTCGTGGACGCCGGGCACTTTATCACCTGTCTGTGGTCTGGCCTACCTTCACGACGACAACAGCGGCAAGGGCGAAAAGACGGCGACCTTCAAAATTGATGTCCCCAAACCCGGCACGTACGAAGTCATCCTGCTGTACGTCGCGTCTGGCAATCGATCCACAAAGACTCCGGTGACAGTTTCGGTACGCGAAGACACAAAAGAGATAACCGTCAACCAACGCGAAGGAACTGCGGTCGGTTCGTCACTGGGGAATTTTCGCGTCAACGATTCCATCATGGTCACAGTATCGAACCGAAACACGGATGGCTTCGTTGTCGTCGACGGTTTGCAGTTGTTGCTGCAACCGCAGCAGTAAGCAGTTCGATTTTGATTACAATCGCATCGATGCGGTTACAACGATACCGTGACGGAAGTCACGTCCAGGAAGTGTGAACAATGAATCAAAGATACAATCACCTATTGGCTGGTCGTGAAATCGCCATAGCCGCTTTGCTTGCTCTCGTCGCGTCAATCGGAGTGGCAGATGACTCGTCCGTGACACCGCCGTTATCCAGCGATGCTTTCACGGTAGTCATCATTCCCGATACACAACACTATTTGGGACCGGGGACAAAAATCGGCGAACGAGGCAGTTCGATGTTCCCCGGCATGAGTGAGCATCCTCATATCGTCGTCCATTCCAAGATCTCGAAAGCTCAGCCAGCAGAGCAAGTCAACAATGTCTATTTGCAGAATCACGTTGATTGGATCGTAGCCAACAAGAAGTCACAGAATATCGTTTTCGTCAGCCATGTGGGCGACATCGTTGAAATCAATCGTCCTGAAGAATGGGCAATCGCGAAGTTGCATCTCGACAAACTGCGTGGCGTTGTTCCGTTCGGCCTCCGCGATCATTGCGTTGGATCGGCCGAGTGATCCACGACACTGTTTTCCCGTTTGTTCCTAAACGAATCACACGATGCAAAAACGACAAATGCTTCAAAAACTCGCTGCCGCCCTGCTGGCTGTCATGCTGTCGCCTGTGTTTGGCGAGACGTCCGAGGCTGCGCCGCCGAATGTTTTGTTGATCGTTTCGGACGATCAGCGACCTGACACGATTGCGGCACTTGGCAACGATGTGATTCGGACACCGAATTTGGATGCTTTGGTTCGACACGGCAGCGTGTGCACTCGGGCGATCTGTGCGAACCCGATCTGTACGCCCAGCCGAGGTGAAATTCTAAGCGGGTGCAGTGGCTTCCGCACCGGCGTTCTGGATTTTGGCGGCAAAGCACCGGCGGGCTTTGCTTCTTTCGCCGGAACGATGCAGCGTGGCGGCTATGAAACATCGTACGTTGGCAAGTGGCACAACAAGGGCCGACCGAGCGACTACGGCTACCAGAATACGGCCGGACTATTCGGCAGCGGCGGCGGAAAATGGATGAAGCCGAATCAAGTCGATGCTCACGGAACCCCTGTCACGGGTTACACCGGCTGGATTTTTCAATCGAGCGATGGCAAGGAAAAGTATCCGAAACTTGGCGTCGGTCTGACGAGCGACATCAGCGAGAAGTTTGCGGACGCGAGCATCAAGTTGATCGAGCAATCGCACGACAAGCCATTCTTCATACACGTGAATTTCACCGCGCCGCATGATCCGCTGTTGGTGCCGCCGGGTTTCGAAGATGCCTACGATCCCGCGACGATACCACTGCCCAAGAACTTTCGAGCGGCCCACCCCTTCGATCACGGCAACCAAAACTCTCGCGACGAATCGCTGCTGCCGTTGCCTCGGATCGCGAAAGATGTCCGCGAGGACTTGGCCGTTTACTACGCCGTGATTTCGCACCTCGATCAACAAGTCGGTCGAATTTTGAAAGCACTCGATGACAGCGGCCAGCGAGACAACACGATCGTGATCTTCACGAGTGATCACGGATTAGCGATGGGTAGTCACGGTTTGCGTGGCAAACAGAACATGTACGAGCACACGATGAACGTGCCGATGCTGATCAGCGGTCCTGGTGTTCCTAAGAACCAATGCTTCGATGCACAGATGGTCTTGCGTGATCTGTATCCCACGGTCTGCGATTTGGTGGGAATCCCAGTCCCGAACGTCCCCGACGTTGCTGGAACACTTAAACCGATTGACGGCCGCAGTATTGCGCCGGTTCTGCGAGGCGAGCAGGAGCATGTTCACGAATACGTGTTTGGATACTTCCGTAATTTCCAACGCATGATTCGTGGCGATCGTTGGAAGTTGATTCACTATCCGCAGATCGACAAGTGGCAACTGTTCGATTTGCATAACGATCCCGATGAACGGAACGATCTCGCAGAAGCCCCGCAGTACGCCCAGACCAAGATGCAACTGCAAGCAAGACTACGCCAGTGGCAGACACAGGTCGGTGATCCGGTGGTGGTCGATCGCTCAGGACGTGAAATTGATAGGTGAATAACAAATCAAATGGGTCGAGCCTATTCGGTGAGCAATCCATTGCCTGCATCAGAGTGAAGCAATGTTAAAACGGCAGCCTTTTGTCGTACACGGGCAGTTAGTGGAACACATGGAAACACACCACATTGGGTGGGGGTAGGCGTTGGGTTGGCCCAGGTGGAGTTTCGATTCTATGCGTAGATTTCTTTGTTAGAAGAAATGTTACCGCATGAGAAAAGATCCCATTTTCTTCCCGCTTTTCCTGGAGCAATGGTTGCACTGCCTCTGCGTAGGGGGGTACAAATACTTATAGCTGGCGTTGCGAGCAGGTGTCTCGTGAGCCCATTTCTCTTCAACAACAGTGGTTTTTCACCACAAGGGAGCACCAAATGCGTTACGTCATGTTACTACTGGCGACACTCACAACCATCAGTTGGAGCACACTCGCCATCAGCGAGGAGCCTGAGGCCGAAATTCGCAGCAGCCTGTCAAAAGACGGCAAGTCGACGCCCTGCTTGAATGCTTGCACGATCAACTTCCGCAGGGAATTACAGGTTCCGTTTGACTACTTGGATTCGCTCGGCGCGCAGATTCACGAAGCTCGCAAGTTGCCTGATCCGGTAGCGCTCGCTGCTGCGGCTAAGAGCTTAGCCATTGCGGAAGCGGTCTCAGGTAAGTCAGCAAAGGTGACTTCGCAAGTTGTGATGGACGAAGCTGTCAAGCTCGCGAAGCTTCGCGGCAAGCCAATGGAACTGCAGGCGATCGGCATGTTGGTCGCCGACGAGACCACGCGAGGCGAACTAAACCAAATGGCCGAAGCAGCCTCCGACCAACTTGGCGAGGTCGGTGAATCGAGCAAGGAGTTAATTGGAAATCTAGTAGTCGAGAACCATACGTATCACACTCTCGACATTCACATGGACGGAAATCATTTAGGTGAAGTTCCGATCGGACAGTCCCGAAGCTTCCATGTCCATAATCACAATTGGCACAATCACTTCGACGCGTATTGTGCCGACGATGGCGAATTGATCCAGCACGCTAACTACGCAGGTCATTCGCATCATCTGCGCTGGCATATCGACGAATAGGACAGTAGTGATGAGCAAGTGTCTCGGTCGATCATTGATCCTTGTGGGTTTGTTGGCTTGCCTGTCAGGCAATGTCACAGCACAGTCGCGTCATGCGTTGCTTGTTGGTTGTTCACAGTATCAAGACACCGGTATCTTGCCGCTGCCGGGTGCGGCAAACGACGTAGAGCAATTCTCGCAGCTATTGCGAGACGAGCTGCAATTTGAGGATGTGGTGTCACTTGCCGGTTGGCCGAGTGATGAGTCGAAACGCCCGACAGACAAAAATATAAGGACTGCATTCGAATCGTTGATCAAGCGAGTCCAAACGGATTCTCAAGTCGTGATCTTGCTATCAGGCCACGGTTCGTTTTTCCCCGTGCCGGAGTCTCAAACTAATTTACTCGATTCCAGTAATCCTGAACCGGACGGTTTCGATGAGGCGTTTCTAGCGGCAGACTACGGCCATGGGAAAAATATGCTGCTCGACAACGAAATTGGCGACTATCTGGAGCGTTTGCGCGGCTGTGGAGCACACGTTTGGATTACGTTCGATAGTTGTCATTCAGGAACGATGATGCGAGGTGGCTTGATTGAAACTCCTCGTACAATTGCCGCTTCAACTGCAGGCGTCGATCCGTTGGCGATCAAGTCCGCTCGCAAACGTGCCGAAATGCTTTCGATACGAGAGCCTTCGTCTTCGCATGATGGATTGGACTGGAAACCACCGCATACTAGCGGTGGCAGCATCGTGGCCTTTTATGCCGCCCAGGACTTCGAAACAGCACCGGAGGTGACTCGACCGACCAGCGAGAATGCTGACGATCCCAAATATAAACATGGATTGCTGTCATGGCACATCCAATCGCTTCTACGCAGTCGAATCTCAGGCCTTAGCTACCGCGATCTGGGATGGATGCTGGTCAGCCGGTATCGAGAAGACCAGCGATCGCGACCGACGCCATTCTTCGAAGGCGATTTGGATCGTGAGGTTCTTGGGGTATCGGAGTGGCCAACGCCGCAGCCTATGCGGTTGGAAAAAGTCGGTGATCAGCTGCGTTTAAATGCCGGCGAGTTATCCGGTATTCGCGTCGGAACGATCGTCTCGGTGCATGAGAATCTCGATAGGGAACTCGCTAGCCCGCTCGGTTATCTGCGTGTCACGCAAGTGACGGCCACATCAGCGATTGTTGAACCGACGAAACAAGATCCCGAATCGGCCGCTATGAATATTGAAACCGTTCCTTCGGGAGCCCACTGTCGAGTGCACTCACAAAGCATAGCCAACAAGCCGGTCATCGTGGCGGTTCATGAAAGCAGGGATAAGTCGCTGGAGCAGCCATTAACGCAAATCGTCGAAAGTCTTCAGACGCGTTTGTCATCAGATGCCCCTGTTGCGAACCTTGTTCCGCCAAGCGGTGATGTACTTTGGCGGATATTGGCTGTCACGCCGGAAGAGGCATTTAGCGACTTCAATCTTCAATGCATTCTTCCAACGCTACTGTTAGTCGAGACGACAAACGATCCGCTGACAGTCGCTGGTGGCGTGGTCCATTCACAATATCCGCTTGATGATAAGGAACTCGCCTCCGCCCGATTGCACGATGATTTGCGCAAGGTATTTCTCTGGAAGAATTTGTGGCGTATCGCGGGGGCTTACAACGACAACGCGGCACCGGCAAATCAATACGTCAAGCTCGAAATCAGAACGCTAAGTGGGCCCGATGATCCTACCGGCGGCGTCCCTCTTTCCCGTAGCCAAGTTCGCACAGGCGAGATTCTGGATGTGGCAGTCGTCAATCGTGGCTACGTTCCCATGTGGTACAGTATATTCTTTCTCAGTGGTCATTATGGAATTGAGTTTGTCGATTCGGGTGCGCTACCGGGTCGACAGGGTTTGCAATCGCAAACACGGCGAAACGTCGCGCGAATCGAGGTGACAAACACAGCCCTTGGGGCCGAGGGTTACCTCGTCATCGCCGTATCACAAAAGGA
>CAXBHV010000160.1:0-9159 GCA_963974855.1 uncultured Rhodopirellula sp.
GATTAACCTAGCAACACACCCTTACAGCCCTGGGCTGGAAGCCTATCCCACATTTAACCGACGTCGGAGACGTCGGGCGACTTTGGATCAACGTTCCGACTCGATGTAGTCCGCTAACACGGCGGCCATCCTGGGCGCCGCCGCGGGATTCTGTTTGATCACTGCCGCCGCCACGACGCCGAGCTTGCCGAGATAGTCTTGCTCGGCAAACACGTCGGAATGCTTTTGCAAATACAGCAGATTCTCGCCGGCCACGCTGGCTCCGGCCGGCAACGCACCATCAGTGGGATTCTTCATCCGCACAATCAACAGCGATTGCTCGGCGGTCGTAAAGAAAAATCCGCCCACCTTCTCATCCCAGAACAACTCGATCTGCTTCTCTGTCAGCGACTCGGCGGCATCGATCCATTTTGCGTCTCCGGTTGCTCGATGTAGTGCAATCAGCCCCGAGACAAAAAAAGCATAGTCGTCGAGATAACCGTCTAGTTTTTTCGCCCCCGAGGCGTAGTCGCGTCGCAGCACACCGTCGTCGGCAGCGAGTTTTGCAAGTACGACATCGGATGCCTTTTTAGCTGCATCGACGTAATCGGGTCGATCCAGCAATCGGCCACAATCGGCTAGCCCCGAGATCATCAACCCGTTCCATGCCGCCAACACTTTCTCGTCTCGCAACGGCCGTTCACGTTTCTCACGAATTACAAGCAGTTCGTCTTTTACGTTCCGAAGCGAATCCCGCAGGCTTTCATACGACTGCTCTTTTTGTTTTGCAACTTCGGTCAGCGAACGCTTGGGCTCGGGTGCAAAGAATTCGCCTTCAAAATTCGGCTTCTCGCGAAACTGATAGACCGAGGCAAACTCGCCAAAACCACTCAACGACTTTTCGAGTGTCTCGATTTCCTCTTTGCTCCAGCGATAAAACTTACCCTCTTCGCCTTCGGAATCCGCATCGAGCGAACTGTAAAACGTCGCGTCATCGGACTGCAGTTCACGCAGCACGAAATCGCAAATTGCGATCGCCACATCACGGTATTCTTGACGCTTCGTGATTTTGTACGCTCGAGCGTAGACCGACGCCAATTGCCCGTTGTCGTAAAGCATCTTTTCAAAATGAGGAATCTGCCACTGGCGGTCGACGCTGTAACGATGAAACCCGCCACCGATGTGATCGAACATGGCGCCGCTTATCATTCCATCCAGACTTCGTGTCAACATTTTCAGTGAAGCCTCACGCTCATCCTCGGATGTCGATTCCCGTTCGATTCGGTCCATCAAAAAATACAGATTCGATGGTTCAGGAAATTTCGGACGACTTGGCTGGGCATCCGAAAAGCCGAATCCACCGTATACCGGATCGAATTGCTCGCTTAACGAAGCGGCAACGCGGTCGATAAGGTTTTGATTCAGCGCCGAGGCGGCCGCATCCAGTTCTTCTTCGGCAATCCCGCTGCGATTAGCCTTGATGAGCGACGTGACTGCTTCGGCTTGCGTTTCCACCGCATCACGCTGCGTCTTCCATGCCTGATCGATCTGCTCGAGGATGCTGAGGAACCCAGTCGATTGACCGCGATCGCCAGTTCTCGCCGGGAAATACGTCCCTGCCCAAAACGGTTTTCCCTTGGGCGTCAAAAACACGGACATTGGCCAACCGCCATTGCCACGACTGATGATCTGGACTGCCAACATATAAATTTGATCGACATCGGGTCGCTGTTCACGATCCACCTTGATGCAAACAAAGCGATCGTTCAGCAGTGCCGCGATTTCAGGATCGACAAACGATTCACGTTCCATCACATGACACCAGTGACAGGCAGCGTAGCCAACCGACAGAAACACCATCTTATTTTCGCGTTCCGCCTTTTCAAACGCCGCTTCCCCCCATGGATACCAATCGACCGGATTGTGAGCATGTTGCAGCAAATACAAACTCGATTCATCCGCAAGCCGATTGGCAGGACGAACCTCATCTGTCGCTTCATGCTTCGGCGTCTCTTGCCCGTGACACACGCACACACTGAAGCAAGCCAGCGTGATCGTCAAAAACGCAGTGTAAATTTTCTTCATCCGGCGGGATCCTTGTGAGGTTACAGTGGATGGTCCTTCGAGCCTCCACCTCGATCTGCCATTCTACGGCAAAGATTGCTGCAATTGCCAAGCTTCCCAGTGGCAGGCAAATCTGGCACAGTGCGTCTCGCAATTTTGCCAATCGACGACCGAGCCATGATAAATCCGCTGCTAGAAACGCGAAGCAAGTGCTGTGATGCCTCGGAGCTGTCCTTCGCTCACCTGATTCATTCCTCTGCGACGCGAAATGCTGCCTGCATCATCTGCTGCTCGGCACGTGGTATCCCCAAATCGTTTGCAATGTCGGGCCACTTAACGACGGCTTGCTTGACTTCATCTATGATGGAAACAGCCTCGGCGTGGTCCAACCGAAAATATTCAGCGACCTCCAATGCTAGGTCAAGATTCAATGAATTGTCGACATCGGAAATATTCAAACTCAACCCTGTTCCCGTCGGATCGGGATTGATATCGTAAGCCGGTGAAAGTTTCCAACCATCAGGCAACAGTAGAAAACCGTGGTTTCGCAAGTGGTCATCGGTATTGGAAACACAGATCGAAAAAACGATTCGGCGCCAAAGTTCGCGCATGTCGGATTTGGTGTCCGCACCATGTCGAGTGAGAAATTCAACGATCTCTAGATAGCTTGCGCCGTCTTTGAAGCTCGTTCCATCGGAATAGCCCAGCATCGTCATTGCAGACGCAAAGTGTTTTCGTTTTCGTTCTCCTTTTTCGATAACGCGATCAAATCGTTTAACCATGAACGAATAGTGTGACGTTCGCCCAATTCTTGCCAATCGCCGAAGACATGGATTTCACGCGTCATTTGGTTGTTGCTTTCTAAGAACTCTTTTTCGTTTTGGGTGCTCGAGATCGGGGCGCCTTCAGTCTGGCATCTTCCAGTCGTCGTCCTAGCTGATCGTCAGCCGCGAGTTTAGAAAAATCGTTTTCCAAGCCAAGCACGACAAGGACCTGAAACATCGTCGTGATCGAAGTATTGCCACTCCCTTTTTCAAGAAGGTGAAGCGTATTTCGACTGATTCCGGCGCGTTCAGCGACCTTGGCCGCCGACAATTTGCGACGCAGCCTCGCAAGTCGTATGTTCTCTCCCAATCCCTCCAAAATTCGCCGGTGCTTGGGGAGTAATGCCTTTTCGCTTCTCATCACAATGTACTATATATTGACAATCAAAAGACGATAATGATCAAAGTACAGTACAAATCAAGGCTTTAGCAAGCAATAGTGAGGACAATGGATATCCCAAACTTTTCGCATTTGCTACTCCACCGTCCACAACGATACTCTGTCCATTTGTCCGGGGTCACGGCCGTCGAAGACGACAAAGGTTCGGAAGACAAAGGTGCTACGAGACGCTTTGCTTCGGCGTTACACTTGATACTCATGGGGTCTTTGCCTTCTCCATGGACCTAAACTGCGGCAAAGTGAATCGGACTTCAAATCCATTCCGTTGCACCCACGCGTTCTAATGGTTTCAACGGATCATTAACGATGCCGTCAACGCTATCCAATCGCTTTCTCGTAAATAACATGCAGCAGCTTCTGAAGTATTCATGCATCACTTGCATTATGTTTGCGGCCTTCGCGATCACAAAATTCGTCATGATTGAGTCAGCGACGAGGAACGCAGTTTATTGTGTTCGCGATGCGGGTGGCATTGTTGAGACATTGGATCAAGTCAAGGCGTTTGGATATCGATTCGATACCAATGCGACAGAACTGGGATTGAGTGAAGATCCTTATTGTTTTGCGATTGCATACTGGGCAGTCGTCAAAGTGTCTAAGCGTGCCTTCGGCAACCCTGATATACAATCTGCAATTCACCAGATACATCCAAAGAAAGTGATTCTAGTCGACGAAGACAGTCGATATACTGCAGAAGTACTTGAAGCGATAGCTGAGTCCCTGGGTGAGGGCACGCCGTCGCCTCCTATTTTCCCAATAGATGCATCCGAGATATAAACCGAAGTGTGCGTTGGCCAAGTTATCACAAACGGTTCCGCCGAGGTCGACTTATAGCCGCCAGCAAAATGCGATATTCGTTACCTGCCTGCGTCTTTTCCTACCGCGATAGCTTGCTCTCGCTCCATCGCTGCGTGCTGCTCGGCGAACGTTCGATAAGGAGAATTGTATCGGATCGCATAAGGAACTGCGGCTAATCCGCCAATAGACATCAACGGGCCGAGAAGACAGGCGATGACAGGCATCACCCCCCAACTGCGATCCAGCACAGCTTGGTCTGGTTGATCGGGATTATAGTAAACGTCGACGCTCTGACCTGTGCGGTACTGCATGGCGAGCGCATTGGCGGCGCTCATGCTGCGAGGCATCACGCCGGATGCGAAAACGACATTGTTTTGATAAGGCGTGCCATCGATTTCGTATTCGTACTCGATGTTAACCGTTTGTTTCGTTTGCTTGCTGGCCCCTGTCCGTCGCACGTTGGTTTCAATCCCGGACTTGACGTGCGAGGAAGTAATCGTTCCCTTCGCAGTCGGCCAGGAACCTGCTCGGATCGCCGAACCGACGTTGATTCCACCGAAAATTGACAGAGCAAGTCCGCCGAAGATCAGCAGGCCGACAATCCCAAAGATGGTTAATTTCTGTTGTGACACGACGTGCTCCCTCAGACATGAATGGGTGAAATACGAATTCGCAAGGTATTTCGTGGCGACTAGTCTAACAAATGAGAGTGACGAATGTTGACACCGGTGAACGCAGTCGTTTATTTGGGAATTGTCTTTTAGCTGACCGAGACGTGCGGTTCCTTTTGGCAGAGCAGCTGGTTGCTTCCATCTCTGCGAAGCAAAGACAGTCCTCTTAAAATTCTTTGTCGCCGTTATAATCCTGACCGCTTTTCTGTTTGCTTTACCATAGTGGACCTTGCTAAAGATCCCTTTCCCCGAGGTTGAGAAAGTTCATCGGATGCTAGGAAAGGGACGTATAGCCACCTCCACTAAGGAAGCCAAAATGCAAATCAGAATAATTTTGTCACCCGATAAGAATAGGAGCGGTGACGGTGGCTCGCCCTTCAAGCCTCCGCTAAATTGTTCAATCCACCCTATCCCCCTCTTAACGCACTGACACAAGCGAATTCTCAACCATCATGGAATCGATTCAATTAAAAAGTGGGCGAACTGTCCCTTCGGTCGGACTTGGACTCTGGAAGATCGACCAAGCCGAAACCGCCGATGTCGTCCAATCCGCGATCGATTGTGGCTACCGACATTTCGATTCCGCCTGTGACTATGGCAACGAAGTCGAAGCGGGCAACGGACTGAGTCAAGCAATTCGCGATGGCAAAGTCACGCGTGAGGATCTTTGGATCACGTCCAAACTGTGGAACACCTACCATCGCCCCGAACATGTGCGTCCAGCCCTCGAAAAGACGCTCGCCGATTTGCAACTCGACTACCTCGACTTGTATCTCATCCACTTTCCAATCGCTCAGAAATTTGTGCCGTTCGATCAACACTATCCGCCGGGCTGGTTCGCCGATCCCGAAGCGGCATCGCCGAAGATGGAACCGGACCATGTTCCGCTGATCGAAACATGGCAAGCAATGACCGAATTAGTTTCCGCGGGCTTGGTTCGCGAGATCGGTGTTTGTAATTTCAATGTCGCACTGATCCGAGAATTGATGAACCAAAGCGATACGCCGCCAGCGATGTTGCAAGTCGAATTGCATCCGTACCTGACTCAGCAAAAATTGCTGCGGTTTTGCTATGAGTCCGAGATCGCGGTGACCGCATTTTCACCGCTTGGGGCTCAGTCGTATTTTCAGCTGAACATGGCCAAGTCGGGGGAAGCGGTGATCGAACAAGCGAAGATCAAAGAGATCGCATCCAATCATCATCGCACACCGGCACAAGTCGTGATGCGTTGGGGAATCCAGCGTGGCACCGCAATCGTTCCTAAAACATCCAAGACCGAGCGATTGAAAGAAAACATTGCCCTGTTTGATTTCAAGTTGAGCGACGAGGAAATGAAAACAATCGATGCGATGGACCGACATCGCCGCTTCAACGATCCGGGTGATTTTTGCGAAGCCGCGTTCAATACATTCTTTCCAATTTACGAATAACGCCAGAGCTGTAACGAATGAACCAACACGAAAAATTGAACTATGTCGAGTTCCCGTGCAATGACCTCGCTGCAACCAAATCGTTCTTTCAGAATGCGTTTGGTTGGTCGTTCGTTGACTACGGTCCCGAGTACAGTGCGTTTGCGGACGAGGGACTCGACGGCGGATTCTTTCAATCCGATCAAGTCGCCACGACCGCCAATGGGTCGGCGCTGCTAGTTTTCTACAGCCAGAAGCTCGAGGAAACTCAAGCAAAGGTCGAGTCGGCTGGCGGGACAATTATCAAGCCGATTTTTTCGTTTCCTGGGGGCCGGCGATTCCAGTTCACCGAACCGAGCGGCAATGAATTCGCCGTCTGGTCGGATCAATAACGACGTACGACTCGATTAGGCGAAACCGCTTGGCATTTTGACGGTTTAAACAGCGTGGGTGGATCGAGCGAGGTTTTGTCTATTTATTAAAAGACGGCGATTTCGACGGCTTTTAAGAGCTGCCGGGCATCCCATTCGTTTGGGGGGCATTATGACCGTGTAGGTTCCCTTGCTGAGGCACCAAGATATGATGTAGACACGGTGCAACGCTCGTCTTGCAATGAAAACCCACCTTTTTGCCGTCCTCCCACCTCATTTTCGAGTCTGCAATGCAGCCTTTTGACACCCAAAGCCGAACGCGTGTGGTTTTTGGCGCAGGAACGCTCTCGCGACTCGGCGAATTGGCGAGCGATTTCCGCCCCAAGAGCGTGATGGTCGTCAGCGACCCTGGATTGATCAAAGCAGGCCATTTTGAACACGCTGTCGCATCGCTCGAAGCCAGCGGGTTGAAGGTCGAGTCATTTCATGATTTCGCCGAAAATCCCACCTCGGACATGGTCGACGCCGGAGTCCGCCATGCGGCAAAGGTCAAACCCGACTTGCTGATTGGGCTTGGCGGGGGCAGCAGCATGGATTGCTGTAAAGGAATCAATTTTGTTTATTCGTGCGGCGGAACAATTCACGATTACCAAGGTGTCGGTCGAGCGACCACTGATTTATTGCCAATGATCGCGATCCCAACGACCTCGGGAACCGGCAGCGAAGCTCAATCGTTTGCCCTGATCAGCGACGCCAAAACGCATGTCAAAATGCCGTGCGGCGACCCACGAGCGGCTTGCCGAATCGCAATTCTGGACCCCGATTTGACCATGACCCAGCCACGGTCAGTGACGGCGCTGACCGGGATCGATGCGATCTCGCACGCGATCGAGACCTATGTCACCAAACGTCGCAATCCGATGTCGACGACCTATTCGCGACGTGCATTTGGACTGTTGGCACAAGGATTTCCGCGTGTTTTGGCCGATCCAAATGATCGCGAAGCACGCAGCCAAATGCAGCTCGGGGCCCACTTTGCCGGCATGGCGATCGAAACCTCGATGCTCGGTGCCGCCCACGCAACCGCAAACCCGCTGACCGCTCGGCATGATATCACGCACGGCCAAGCCGTTGGATTAATGCTGCCTGCGGTGATTCGGCTAAACGGGCTGGACCATCCCGATTGGTATGCGGAACTGATGCGAGAAATCGACCCGACCGCTTCGAGCGAGAATGCTCCCGCACAGTTGGCCGACAAGGTCACCGAGTGGCTTCGCGACGCGGGACTGGCCACGTCGTTTGAACAGTTGTCGATCCCCTATTCGGAAATCGAAGCGTTGGCCGAAGAAGCGCTCCAGCAGTGGACCGGGACGTTCAACCCCGTGCCGCTGGACCCCGAAAAAGCACGCGCTCTCTACCACGCGGTCGCATAGGAATGTGAACCACAGGTTGCGAGAATACGTCCTCACCGATATTGTCGAGCACGCCTATTTTCGCACGGTTCTTTCACATTTCTTTCAAAGTCATTGCCTGTACCACGATGATCACCATTGTTGACTATCAGATGGGAAACCTCCGCAGCGTTCAAAAAGGAATTGAACGCGTCGGTGGCTCTGCACGAATCAGTTCCGACCCTCGTGAAATCGCGGAGGCAGAGAAGCTGATCCTGCCGGGTGTCGGGGCGTTCGGGGACGCGATGACCGAGATCCGTCGCCGCGATTTGGCCGGCCCAATCCGCGACTTTATCGATTCAGGAAAGCCTTTTCTTGGTATCTGCCTGGGACTGCAACTGCTGTTTGAACGTGGTTTCGAGCACGGCGAACACGAGGGACTTGGCGTGCTAAAGGGAGACGTGGTGCGATTTGAACTGCCACATTCCTACAAAGTGCCCCACATGGGCTGGAACACGGTGACGCACCAAACCGAACCACCGCTGCTGAAAGACATCAGCCCCGCAGCCCACTTCTATTTCGTTCACTCGTATTACGTTCGTCCGGCAGATCCCTCGGTGGTTGCCCTGACGTGTGATTACGGCGGCCCGTTCTGTGCAATGGTGTGGCGAGACAATCTGTTCGCGACCCAGTTCCACCCGGAAAAGAGCCAAGCGGATGGGCTGAAGCTGTTGTCAGCCTTTTCGAACCTGTCGAGCGAAAATGAGGTGACGGCGTGACCACCGCTCCTCTTGCTCTGACGTCCCCCGATGGCTCACTGCGAGTCGAATTCCGTTGGTGCGAAGACCGCTTTGTGCACCAGATCCTCGGCGGCGAAGCGTCCAGCGACGAAAACGCTGCAATGGCGAGCGTCAATGGAACCGCAGAGCAAGCATGGCCTTGCTCACCGCCGATTCAACAACTTTCGCTCGAATCGCTACCGGTCGGTGATGCACTACTGGGCGTGGGCTCAGCCGGTGTTAGCCACTGGAGCGTCAGTGTGCATTGGCAGGAATCGACGAACGAGCCAACGCTTTTCTTTGACTTTGCCTGCCGCTGTAAGCAAACGCCTGAGTTCCTGGGCAGCACTTATCACACAAATCCACGGTTCAAAATCGAGCCGGGTGAAGGCTCCCAGCTGCGCATCGACGGCGACCGAACGCAGATCTGCCCCGCTTCGGCGGACACGTCTGGCACTCTCCGTTGGACCTAC
>CAXBHV010000161.1:0-9148 GCA_963974855.1 uncultured Rhodopirellula sp.
TTCCGATGGAAGCGTGCCGACCCAGCGACCGACGGTGTTTGATCCGCAGCAACGTGATTTGATCTACGCACGACTCGAAGGTCTAGCGGCAGACGATCTTTTCTTTGCTGATGCCTATTCATTAACATTATCGGGTTCACGCACCAAAGAGGCGAGCGTGGTCGATCGTTACGCGAGCAACGACCCCACGGCGGAACCCACACGTCGTGAGATCGGTGAGTTCGACGATCTCGGTTGGGGTGCGACGCTGTCCGCAGTAAAAGGCATCGGCGATTTTGGCAAATTGACGTACGGCACCGATTTTTATGCTGAATCGATCAACGCCGAGCGGTTCCGGATCGACAATCCCACATCGGCGGGGGCCACGCCAACGTCAACGGATCCTCAGTACCCCGACGATTCCGCAGCCGACCGCGTGGGTGTGTTTCTGTCGTGGAACGTACCGTTGACCGAGCGGCTCGACGCAACCACAAGCGTCCGCTACGAGAACATCAACGTTTCGGGGACTCCAAATTTTGACACACTTGGTCCCACGTTTTTCGAGCGTTCGTATCAAGATTGGATTGCCAGTGTCGGATTGTCGTATTTGCTGACCGAACAAGTGCGTTTAGTGGGTGGCGTTTACGAAGGATTCCGTGCTCCGACCATTGACGATTTGACCGCGAACAAAACGTCATTACAAAACAATACATCCGTGCCTTTGGTGGGCAACCTGTCTGCCCAAGCCGAGCACAGCTACACGTACGAGGTCGGGCTGAAATACAACGATGATCGGTTGCGATTGCAACTCATCGAATACTGGACCGATTTCGACAGTATCCTGGCTCGCGAAACGATCGGGGGTTCGGACTTCCTGACCAATCAAACCGCGTACCTCAACGGCACCGAACTCAGCGGCGAATACATGCTGTATCGCAACTTGTCGCTGTACGGAAACTTTGCCTACACGTATGGCCAATTGACCTCGAGCGATGAACCGATTTCGCGGATCCCGCCCACTCAGGGAATCTTGGGAATGCGTTTGACGGTTCCTGAACCGCGGGCCTTTGTCGATGTTTACACGTGGATGGTGCGTCGCGCCGACCGCTACAACGACGCGAACCTCGGCGACGTGCGGTTCATCCCTGGGGGTACGCCGGGCTATGCAACACTGAACGTGCGAACGGGGCGAGCGTTCGGCGACAAGAATCAGCACCAAGTGTCGCTGTCATTGGAAAACATCACGGACAAGTACTATCGCGTGCTCGGCAGCGGCGTCGACGGGACTGGTTTCAACGCCGTCTTTGGCTATCAGTACACGATGTAATTTTAGTGCCTTTGGCATCGTTGCTGGCGTGACGCACAATGTGGCCATTTCAATAGTGCCACCAGAAAAGGAACCGATTTGATGGAGAGCGGCGTCGTTTCGGCGACGCCTGTGACTTACGAATCGGGCTCAGAAAAGGATGCCCGACACGGAATTTTTGCTCAGCAAACGTGTACTGCCGAATTATTGACGGCTAGGTACAATGGAACTTTCCCAACCTAGGTCGCGAAATGGGTGGAGCAGAAGTTGACAGTATTTCCCCTCCGGTTGCCCCACGGCCTCCTCAGCGAAAAGCCGCTCTTTTCGCATTGTTCGATAGAACTTCATTGCCATGCTTGATGACGAAGAAAAGAAAAAATTAGCCAACCGCCTGCGGCGTGTCGTGGGACAAGTCGAAGCGGTGGCTCGCATGATCAACGAAGATAAATATTGCGTCGACGTGCTGATGCAGCTGTCCGCGGCGACAGGCGCGTTGGGCAAGGTCGGCCAAATTGTACTCGAAGAACACCTGAGGACATGTGTGACCGAGGCGATTGAAAACGGCGACTCACACGATCGCGAAGAGAAACTAGAAGAGCTCGTCAATCTATTCCGCAAATACGCAGGGGTCATTGACTGATTTGACACTCTGGGGCTGCACCATCGTCTAAGTAGCTAACATGGCCAGCGCCATTGCGATCATCACACTGTTCTCGATGATCGTGACCACCGACATCGGCAAATTGAATGCGGTCCCCAAGCAAGCACACTGAATCGCTTGCTTCTTTCTTACTGCCGCAATCACTCCCACCAACCCGATACTCATCACAATCGCAGTCACGATGTTCGCCGCCATCAACTGGGTCCCGGTAACAAATAGCAACCCAAGCGTCACTTCGATCCAAGGGTAAGCGAGCGCGTAGGGACGCGATCGGCGGGCGATGATATCGTAGGTCGAAAAGGCGTCGGCGAATTTTGAGATGTTCAGCAACTTGAAAAACGCAAACCCTAAGAAGAAGAAACCCATGAAGTAACTCATCGCCCGAGACCATTGCCAATCAGCGTGAATGGATTCAACCAACACCGTAGCGCCAATCACATAGCTGATGACAAGAAACAACGGCTTATACGTCGACAAGCTGAACGCGGGTTTGGCTGCGGGAGGCGAGAGCGATACGGTTTCCGGTTCATTTGGGATGACCGATGCTGTGAAGCCCGCTTGCCCGATCAGGTCAACGATGCGCTCGGGACTTCCTTCGGGAGCGAGTTCGACGTGAATCAGTTTCCTGGGATCGCTTAAATCCGATTTCCATTGCCGGACACTTGGTTCGTTGTCCAAAAACGGAGTGACTTTGCTGAGGCATCCACCGCAAGTCATGGTGGTCGAAAATGTAGTGTTCATGGTTTCAAGCTCTATTACGATTACAGTTGTTTGTGTCGCCAACGATTGCTTCAATGATGGGACAACCAGGGACATTTCCCCGGCCCGAGCAATCGTGAACAAGCTGAGAGAGCGTGGCTTCCATCTGTTGAAGGTCTGCGATTTTTTGCTGGATCGACACCAATTTGTCTTCCGCCATTGCTTTTACTTCACGTCGTGACGCCCCAGGACGCTCTGACAATCCAAGCAATTCCTGGACCTCGGCAAGCGTAAATCCAAGATTCTGGGCGCGCTTAATAAAACGAATGCGATCCACCGTCGCATCAGGATATTCGCGAAAGGACGTCCTGAGCGGCGTGGGTTCGTCGATCAATCCGCTTCGCTGATAGAAGCGAACCGTCTCGACTCCCACGCCTGACGCCTTTGCGACTTTTCCGATCGTAAACCCCGCCATCTCCTCTTCCTCCACTACACATTATCGACTCCGTACAATAGTACAGAGTCAAGTGTAAGTGGATCTGCGAGATAAGAAATGGTATGTCAGCGCTGCAGATCGAAAGATTCTTTGAAAAATGCAAAACACGCTTGAAGAAATATCGGTTTCGAGCATCCAATAGGACGCCCTAAGTGTTGCGTGAAACGTGCCTATTGCTGCACGACTGGGCAGGCTTGCTGCAAAAAAGCCGCAGCAACCGAATCCTCCGCCATCGCGATGCCAATAAGCTACCATTGTCGGAGGCGACAGCCTCTACCACTGACTTAATAGGAAACAATGACTGACTGCGGATGTGAGTTGGAAGCCGATGGTGAGTCTCAGCGGAAGACGCTGCGCATTGTGCTGTTAATCAACGCAGCAATGTTCGTGGTCGAGATCGTTGCGGGGTTGCTAGCCAGTTCGACGGGGCTGATCGCGGATTCACTCGACATGTTGGCTGATGCCAGCGTTTACGCTATCAGTCTGTACGCCGTCGGTCGATCCGCATCCATCCGACACAACGCCGCCACCGCCAGCGGCGTGTTGCAACTGGTGCTCGGAATCAGCGTGTTGATTGAAGTCGTTCGTCGATTTATCGGCGGCGGCGAACCAATCGGCGCCGCGATGATGGGGATGGGGATCGTTGCGTTGATCGCCAACGCGATTTGCCTGAAACTCATCTCGCGGCACAAACATGGCGATGTCAATTTCCGAGCATCCTATATTTTTTCGGCCAATGACGTCATTGCCAACGTTGGCGTCATCGTCTCAGGCCTACTCGTGCTGGCACTCGGTTCGCAAATCCCTGACCTCATCATCGGCATCGTCATCGCCGCGATTGTCACTCGCGGGGGGTGGCAGATACTGAGAGAATCGAAATTCACATGAATCACAATCGATAATCTTCAATTCCCGGATGGATTATGTGGATCTGTTTTAACAACGGCATGGAAGCTGGGACATTGATGGGCAACGATGGAAATGTAAAACCACGTGCAAATCGTTATTGACCCCAACAGGACGCCGATCACGAACGATGGATCGGCAATGTCAACAGTAGTGTGCCAACTCTCGGCATCCGTCCAGCGATCTCGGCAACCACGATCATTCAACCGTCACAGGAACGTCAAACGTCACCGGATCCGCACCAGCGGGGACTATACGGAAACGAAGGATGACTTTGGAAACATCGCTAGGAATCGCCAGGGCTCCTTGGGCGTAGTGGGCCGGTTCGTCGTCCGTGGTAGGCTCATAAACGGTCGCGACTTCCTTTGCCAGAACCGTTTGCCCGTCGGCGCTGACCAACGCGTTGAAGACTTTGGCATCGTCGACAGGCTTTCCGTCGCGGACGATGGAAACCGCCGGTTCGACTTCTTCGCCCGCGTGCAGTTGCTTTCCGTGGTGCCCAAGTTGAATCTTCAACCCTGCATGTTCTCGTGTTTCACCTTCCCAAACCAACGCGTCATCAGGTCCGTGAGAATGTCCGTGGGCGCCATGAGCTTCTTCGCTAAAGTCACCGGAATACGGCGTGCCGTCGATGACGCCAACAATTGTTCCCGCGTATTCCTGAACGACGCCTAGACTCTTGTGATTCCCGACAAAACGTGATGCTTTGCCTGCGGGATCGCTGTCCTGTGGTGCAGCTTTCAGACTCACTTGCATGACGGGATCATTGATGCTCAAGTCGATGGACTCGGCGTCGATCGGAACGGGCGACTTCTCGTCTGCACCAAGGATATAGACCGTGCCCTGTTGCTTGTCGTGATCGACGGTAAATTCGACGTGATACTTACCGCCGCCCCAGTCGACGACGGTACCGTCGTGCGGACCAGCGGCATGCCCTCCGTGCGCGGCGTGTACGGTCCCATCGGCATGAACATGCCCGCCCTCTTCACTCGATGGAGCGGCGGGTGCAGTGGGCGTGACGGGTGTGGCGGTTTCCTTTTTGCAGCCTGTGAATCCGATGAGTCCACAAAAGACGAGTGAACATGTTGTGGTTGAGAGTTTCATTAAAAGGTTCCTTTGATTTTTTTGGTAAACAATTTCTAACGCTGGTGATTGCAGCAATGCGGCTTATTTGATTAGTTCATTCCAAATTCGTCATCCTCCGTTTTGAGCCTTGCGAGTCGAGCGGCGTCCTTGCCAGAGAATTTCCAGAAGAGTCCAGGGTGAATGAGAAATTCACAGAACGTCGATGTGGTCAGTCCGCCGAGGATGACCGTGGCAACGGGATAAAGAATTTCACGGCCCGGTTCTTGACCGCCTAGCACAAGCGGAATCAGACCGATGCCCGCCGTCAGTGCGGTCATCAATACAGGTGCAAGCCTTTCCAGACTGCCTCGCATGACCATCGTCTGAGTGAAGTCTTCACCTTCTTCCTTCATCAAGTGAAAGTAGTGAGTCACCAGCAAAATGCCGTTGCGGACCGCGATGCCGCCGAGTGAGACGAAACCGACAAGACTCGCAACCGTCAGGCTTTGCTGCGTGATGACCAGTGCCATCACGCCACCGATGAACGCGGTGGGCAGCGCGTTTAGGATTTGCAGAACGATGCGGATCGACGGAAACAAGACCAACAGCACGACGAACATGCCAATCACCGAAACACCGGCTAGCACAATGATCAGCTGCGTCGCACGTTGTTGACTCTCAAACTGCCCTCCGTATTCAATAAAATAGCCCACCGGCATTTCGACTTGGTTTCCAATACGACTTTTAATGTCATTGACCGCACCGGCCAAATCGCGGCCTTCGGTATTACAGCGAATCACAATTCGGCGTCGTGCGTTCTCGCGATTGATCGAATTTGGCCCCGTTCCGACACCCACATCCGCAACCTCGCGAAGTTCGATCTGTCCGCGATCGGGTTGCCCTTCGCGATCAGGTAGGTCGATGCGAAGTCGATCAAGATTCGCGTAATCGGTGCGATACTCCTCCTCCAGCCGTACCAACAAATCGAATCGCCGTTGGCCTTCGAGGACTTGCGAAACGACTTCACCCTGTAGCGCCGTCTGCAAGACATCGGCAACATATTCGCGAGTCAGTCCATGCAATGCCAAGTCATCGCCGCGAAGAGCGATATGCAGTTCGGGTGTCTCTTGAATCGGCTCTACCACCGGCGGCGTGATTCCTGGCACGTCTTGGATTGTCGCTTTGACCTGCTCGGCGATTCGCTGCAGGGTGTCAAGATCATCGCCGTGAATCTTGATCGCGATCTGAGCATAGACACCCGAGATCATGTGACTGATCAAATGTGCCAGCGGCTGTTCGACCTCGATATCCACGCCGGGTGCTTCATCACTGATTTTCTCGCGGAGTCTCGCGAGGATCTCTTCTCGCTCGGTCGGCGACTCTGGGTTCATGCTAAGGATGTATTCGCCGAAATTGACGGGCGATGCATGTTCGTCCATTTCAGCGCGACCGGTTCGACGAACGAAGTGCAAAATCTCGCCATCCGGATTGTCGATCGTCTTTTGCATCGACTGGAATACAGAATCAATTGCCCCTGAAACTTTGTTCGAAGCATCCAGCGACGATCCAGGCGGCAGAGTCACGTTGACTTGAATACTGCCCTCATCAAACGGCGGCAAAAAGTTTCGCCCCAACATCGACATCTGCCACGCGGCCAAGGCTACGGCGATCCATGTCAAAACGAACAGCGTTCGCGGCATCGCCATGCTGAGACGGATCAAATGAGTCGCGGTCGCTTTCAAGGCATGCAACAAGAACCCATCGCCTTCGTGGTGCGTGGCACGCGAGTTCGGCAGCAGATAATAAGAAAGCACCGGCGTGACGGTCATCGACACGACGAACGACGACAAAATTGACACGATGTAGGCGAAACCCAGCGGCGTAAACAAGCGACCTTCGACACCCGACAGAGCGAACAGCGGCATGAAAGAGAGGATTACGACTGCCGTTCCAAACACGATCGAACTACGAATCTCTTTGCTCGCTTCGAAGGTAATGACGATCGATGATTTCTGTTTTTCGATCGGTAACAGGTTGTTCTGCTTGAGTCGACGAAAAATGTTTTCGACATCAACGATCGCATCGTCGACGAGTTCGCCCATCGCCACGGCAATTCCGCCGAGCGTCATCACGTTGATGGAAAGCTCCGTTCCACTCAGCCAACCCATAACGCGGAAAGTCAGCGTCGTCAGGACGAGCGAAAGCGGGATCGCGGTGAGCGTAATAAATGTCGTGCGAAAGTTCAGCAGAAACAGAAACAGCACGATGATGACCAGCACCGCACCGATCACGAGTGCCTCGGCAACATTGAAGATGCCTCGATCGATAAAGTTTCTGAGCCGAAACAGTTCCGAGTTAACAATGATGTCAGCGGGCAATGATGCCTCGACCTCGACAAATGCCTCCGCGACCGCATCGCTTAGATCACGTGTATCAACGTGAGGTTGCTTGACGGTCGTAAAAACAATCCCCGGACGACCGTTAATACTTCCGTTACCACGCTTGAACTGCGCTCCCTCGGTGACGCGAGCGACTTGTTCAAGCAGGACGGAACGTTTGGGATGGTTGCCGACGGGGACTTTCTTCAAGTCTTCGATCACGACTCGTGATTCTGGACCCAACCGTCCCAAAATCCGAATCGGTCGCTCGGTCTCACCCGTGACGGCAAAGCCACCGCTGGTGTTGATATTGCTGGCTCGCAGCGCCTGTTCGACCTCTTGAACCGTGACGTCATATTCGAGCAGCGCGGTCGGATCAATCAGAATTTGGTACTGTTTGCGGTCGCCGCCGAGCATGAACACTTCCGCCACGCCGGTGACTTTCAAAAGCCGTGGCCGAATGATCCAGTCCGCGACGGTGCGCAGTTCCAGTTGCTGCTTGGCGTCACTGTAAAAATGTGCGTCGTGTGACTTGCCGTTAATTCGGATCTCGGCAGTGCCAACGGGTGCGAGTTGTGAGCCGTAGTCGCTAGCCTCGGGCCCTTTATTTGTCGACGTTATTCCCAAGATGCCCGCGGCTAGCACCGTCGGCTCTGTTTTCGAGATATTAAAGTCGGGATCATCGTCCCATCGAATTTCCTGCGTCTGAACTTTCTGCCACGTTGAAAAGTCATGGCGATTGCCTGGCTTCCAAACACGGATCTGAAAGTTCTGGTTTTCGCCAATGACCATTTCGGCCATCATTTCGGTACTGCCGACCTGAGCGAGACGTCCACCACCCGGACCATTTTGCCGATAAATCCCCGCGACAATAATCTGTCCCATGATCGAGGATGGCGGTGTCATCTGCGGACGAATTCCGTCGGGCAAGACGCCCTCCAGCGTGGACAATCGTTCTTGCACGGTTTGACGGGCGGCACGAATTTCCGTTGACCAATCGAACTCGATATAGATCACGTTCAATCCCGCCGTCGATTGACTGCGAACCGCTTGGACGCCGTTGGCTCCCATCAACGCAATCTCGATCGGCTGCGTCACCAACGTCTCGACTTCTTCGGTCGCGAGTCCGGGTGCTTCGGTAATGATCACCACACGAGGCCGATCCAGGTCGGGGAAAACGTCGATCGACATCTGCGCAGCCAAGTACGATCCGTAGACCAGCACAAACAGACTGACGACGACGACCAGCATGCGGTAACGCAGCGAAAATTTGATGATTGCATCGAGCATGAATGTGTTTCCTTAGTGGGCCGCGTGAGTTGTGCCGTCGGCGTGAACATGCACACCGGGTTCTTTTCCGCTAGCCGACTGTGACTTGAGCACACGATTGAGCGAGGCGGCTGAGTTTTGTGCCAAGTAAGCTCCGATCGTGATGCCGCCATCGTTGGCGATCACAACCGAGCGTCGATCTTCGTGCAGAACATGAACGGGAATCTGTTTAAACAGATCACCGTTTTGCCGGAACACGTACGCCTCGGGCCCCTCTCGCACAACCGCCTCGGCAGGCAGCACAAACACGTCATCAAACTTTTCCACAGGGACATGGATGCGAGCCCGTTGGCCAGGCCGAAAACGCCAAACGATGAAGACACGTCCTT
>CAXBHV010000162.1:0-9147 GCA_963974855.1 uncultured Rhodopirellula sp.
CGTTAATCGGTTATGAAGTCGTTCCAGCGATCGGCAACTTTTTCTACACCCATGCATACACCATGCAATATGGTGAGCCATTTACGCACACCGGTGCTTTGGCGACCTACAACGTGAACGACAACGTCACCGCCTACGGTGGATACGTCATGGGTTGGGATAGCGGTTTCGAAGACAATGGCGACGCGTTTCTCGGCGGATTGTCGGTTGGTTTGACCGATGACTTGACCGTCACTTACGCCACCGTCGGAGGCGTTTTCGCCAACAACCAGAACGCATACGAGCAGGGCTACATGCACTCGATCGTTGCCGATTTGGCTCTGTCGGACAAACTTCAGTACATCTTCCAAAGCGACGTGCTTGACACCGAAGATCGTGCCGGAGCGACCGCTCGCGAAACGTTCGACATCAATCAATACTTGATCTACTCGATCAACGATTGCTGGTCCTACGGAACGCGTTTCGAATGGTACGATGCGAAGTCGGGCGTCCTTGCGGGCAACGACGTCGACGTCTACGCCTTGACCGCCGGTGTGAACTACAAGCCACACGCCAACGTCACGATTCGTCCCGAAATTCGCTACGACTGGGTCGAAGGAAATCCTGCTGGAATTCTTGAGAACGGCGACGACGACCAAACGACCTTTGGTATCGACTCGATCTTCACATTCTAAGCTTCGTATAAACGAGCAAAGAATCGTGTAAGCGAATCGCAGATTGAAAAAGACCCGGTCGCCTTGAAAAAGGCGGCCGGGTTTTATTTTTTTGCGGTCGTGTTTTGTTACAGCTAAGAATCAAGGTCATGGCCGTAGCGGAAGTCGTCAACGGCTTGTTGATTTAGTGAGCCGTGACGCGTCAGCGGCCGGGTCCCACGCGCTACCCGGTGCCTTACGGCCCACGGCTCACCGTTGCGATTTGCGTTTAGATTAAATCAACAAGTCGTCAAGACTTTCGTTGAGTATCGAGTGCGTTATTGCATCTCGCTTTTGAGGTGGTGGACGAGGCGACGAGTCCCCGTGTTTTCGTTTTTGCGATGGACTCGTTGCCTCGTCCACTACGCTCGACCCTGATTTCTTACCTGAAACCATGCACTTGCCCCCGATTCGGCGAATAATCGAGGTTGCGGTTCGTCGCCGCGAGGCGAATCGCTAGAATGAAGGACGTGAGCGGACAGCCACCCGCCGTTTCTCGAATTCGTCCCTTCAATTCGTCACCGACATTCTTATGACGCAAAAATCATCACGCCGAGACTGGCTTCGTACTGCTGCGGTTTTGTCGGTTGCCGGAGCAACGGCCGCGAGTTCGCGTACTGCCTACGCCGCCCGCGATCCTCGCTGGAACGACTCGATCACCAAGGGCCTCAATTGGCTTAGCCGTACCCAATCTTCGCGTGGCCAGTGGAACACTCAGGCCTATCCGACGGCGCTTGCGGCACTGGCCGGCACGGCAATGATCGGCAGCGGATCGACGACGACTCAGGGACCGTACGCGAAAGAGATCGCCAGAGCAGCAGATTATTTGATCAGCAAGAGCCGCGACAACGGTTTGATCGGCGATCCGCAGTCGGATCCACGCTACACCTACGGGCACGGTTTTTCGATGCTGTTTTTGTCGCAAGTGCTGGGCGAAGAAGGCCTGCTTGATCGCCGTGAAGAATTGGTTGAAGTGTTAAGCAAAGCGGTTGAGTTCAGCGGGAATGCGCAAACGGCCGCGGGTGGTTGGGGCTACGTCTCGGCTCGCGAAGGGAACGATTTTGACGAAGGCTCGACGACGATCACTCAGGTGCAAGGGCTTCGTGGTTGCCGCAACGCGGGGATTCCCGTTAGTGCCGAGGTAATCACGAAAGCCAAGGAATACATTTATGAGTGCAAAAACCCTGATGGCGGTATCAGCTATAGCAGCCGCCAAAAAGGAAGCAGTCGTCCGGCGATCACCGCCGCCGCACTGGCCGCACTGTACAACGCAGGTGATTACGACAGCGAGCATGTTCCGGAGATGCTGGCGTATGCCAAGGAATCACTGCATGACATCAGCGATTCCACCCGAGCATTTGGCCATTGGCATTACACGTATTTGTATTACAGCCAAGTGGTCTATCGCCAAGGTGACGAGTTGTGGACCACTTTCCGCGACCGTTTGTACGACCGCATTGTCAGCGAGCAGCGACCGGACGGTTACTGGGAAGGCCAGATTCACCCGGTCTACGTGACCGCATGCAACTTGATTATGTTGCAATTGGATCGCGGCTACCTGCCGATCTACCAACGTTAAAATGTGAGATAGTCTTCTAGCCTGTCATATGTTCCGAGTAGCGAAAGTCGCGAAGACTTTCGGCCACCCTGGCTGTCACCGAAACTCTTGGCGAGTTTCGCTACGAAAAAATTTATTAGCGATGACAGGCTGGGAAGCCTATTCCACATTGAAAGCTCGCTTTAGCGGGCGATGTCGAAGGCGAAGATCAAATCCTGGTCGCGGATGATCAACATTTGGTCGGCGACCACTGGATGCGCCCAGATGGCTCCCTTGTCTCGTGGTAGTTCGGTTTCGCGTGGCAGCGTCAATGTGCCTTTGGGCTTCCACTCGATGCGATTCGGCTCGACCAAGACGACCGACCCCTCTTCGTCGTTGTAGCAATACAACATGCCATCGGCAAAACAGATCGATCCGCTGCGGTTGGGACGCAACTTTTGCTCCCACAAGGTTTCGCCACTCTCCAAGTCTTGTGCCAACCACATCCCGCCGTTGGCTGAAGTGCATCCGTAGATCACGCCTTCGTGCAGTACCACGCCGCCGTGATGGTTTATCATCGATTTGCCAGCTAAGTGGTAAACCGATTCGGCTGCGATCTTTTCGCCGTCGGCGTTTAACTTCAACAGCGTGTTGCCCGCCCCGTAAGCGCTGGTGTGATACAGCAGGTTTTCGGATAACACGGGGGTGGGGATGACGGCGACGTCATTTCCCGTGGTCGAGTCGCTGAAGACTTGCTTTCCCGATTCGGTATCGACAGCAAACAGCCCTGGTTTGCTGGCGGTCACATAAAACGACTTGCCGCCAACGTCACCTTTGATGATCGAAACGTATTGTGCGGGAGCGTTGATGCCTTGGCTGCTCCACACTTTTTCGCCGGTCTTGCGATCTAACGCGATCATGAAATTGGCTTCGCCCGGCGTCACAACGACTCGGTCACCGTCAACCAAGGGCGATTCGGCGTAGCCCCACTTTGGGATGCTGCCGCCGTGATCGCTGACGAAATTGGTCGTCCACTGGATTTTGCCGTCGGCTTTTGAAAGCGCCGCGAGTTGTCCGATATCGCTGAGCACAAAGACTTGGTCACCATCAACGGTCGGAGTGCTGCGGGGGCCGCCACCCCAGCCATGGTTGTAGTCGTCGGCGGTGCTGCCGCGAGAGACTTTGGTTTCCCAGATCTTTTCGCCGGTCTTGGCATTCAGACAGATGGCAAAACACTTTTCGTCATGTGTTCCCATCGTATAGAGTCGACCATCGACGATCGAAACGGCTGAGTAGCCGCGTCCCGCGCTGGTGAATGACCAGCGAAGTCGGGGGGCGGCGTCATCCCATGATTTTTTTAAGTCTTGCGGGGCTGCGTGGCCGTCGCGGTTGGGGCCGCGCCATTGAGGCCAATCGGCATCGCCGGCGACCGCGAAAGTGCCCATCAGCAGGCTGGAAGCCCCGATCAACGAAACACAAACGATATGGGCGATAGACTTCATTGGTTGGTTGAGCCTTGCAGGGGAGAAATGGGGGCAGGAAGGGTTGAGGTCAGGAAGGATTGGGGGTGGGTGTCGAGAGTGCCCACTATACCAAACCCCGGGCCAGCTAGGCCAGGGATATCGGGGTGCTTGAGTGTGACTCGGCAAACGCGGGGGCGACCGCGCGATCGATTCATCGATTTCAGATGGTGGCGGCATGGTGGCGGCATGGTGCGTGGCGTTCGAGTATCGTAGAGGTCTGTCCAGTCGCTCGGCCGCTTGTCGCTCGAATGCAATTCAACCCGCCCCCTTTGCCCCATTGAAAATGCGAACCCTATCGATGCAAAACCGACTTCGTTTCCGTGTGATGGGATTCGTGTTTCTGACGATCGCCTGTCATGCAAACGCCCAAACGACTCAGCCCGACACGGCTTTCAATCGGCCGAACGTGATCTACATCATGGCCGACGAACTCGGGTATTTTGAGCCTTCCTATATGGGCAACCCAATCATTCAAACACCCAACATTGATCGGATGGCGGCTGAAGGCATTCGCTTCACTCAAGGGTTGGCGGGATCGTCGGTGTGTGCCCCGACGCGTTGCTGCTTCTTGACCGGCAAACACAGCGGTCACACATCGGTGCGGTCCAACGGAGGAGGGACACCGCTGCGAGCAGACGAAGAAACGATTGCATCAATTTTGAAACCGCTGGGCTATGCTACGGGCGGATTTGGTAAGTGGGGATGTGGAGGGCGAGGGTCTACCGGAGTGCCTGAAAAACATGGGTTCGACGAATTTGTCGGCTACTACGATCAAGTTCACGCCCATTCGTATTATCCGCCCTACATCCTGCGGAACAGCGAAGAAATGCCGCTGGCGGGAAACCATGGCAACAGCAATGGGGACACCTACTCGCACTATGTGATCATGGACGAGGCGACGAAGTTTATTCGCGAACACCAGGACCAACCGTTTTTTGCTTACCTGCCGGTCACTCCGCCGCACGGCATTTTTGACATTCCCGATGACGATCCCGCGTGGGCGATTTACAACGACCTGGCACTGCCCGAACAAGCAAAACGTTACGCCGCCATGGTCACGATGCTGGATCGCCAGGTAGGCGAGGTTCTTGAGTTGATCAAAGAGTTGGGGCTCGATGAAAGCACGTTGGTGTTCTTCAGTGGCGACAATGGCGGCGCCGATTACTTTGCATCGAAAGAGCAGCCACGCGGGGTGCATGGAGCCAACAAACATCCGACCACCGGAGTCGAGTTTCGCGGCAAGAAAGGAAACTTGTACGAAGGTGGACTGCGGATTCCCGTCGTCGCACGTTGGCCTGGCAGAATTAAGCCGGGAATCGTCAGCGATCTACTGTGGTACTTTCCCGATGTCTTGCCGACAATTGCCGAGGTGACCGGAGCAACGGCTCCGGCGGATATCGATGGGATCAGCATTGTCCCGGAATTGATTGGCGAAACCGCGGCCGGACATCCGCAGGCGAAACACGAGTATTTGTATTGGGAAATTGGAGGTCAGACCGCGGTTCGGATGGGCAACTGGAAAGCGATCCAACCGAAAAAAGAGGGCGACTGGGAACTGTACGATTTGGATCGCGACGTCAGCGAGTCGATGGACCTTGCCGAGGCGAACCCAAACATGCTTGCTAAACTCAAAGCCTTTGCCGAACAAGCTCATGCACCTGTGGTCGAAGGAACGTTCGAATCCAGGGATCTGCACGAACGTGATCGCGCGGCAAAATTTGGGGGGAAGCCGCCCGTAAACAAAGCACGCAAAAATAAATCCTCGATGAAGATGCCGACCAAGGGGATGTTGCCCAACCAGGATTGGAGCGTGGTTCGATTTAGCAGCGAGAACGCCGGAAACCGCAAATTCGCTCACAATGCCATTGATGGCGATCCCGAGACGCTGTGGCATACCAAATTCAGTGGCGGCGTCACGCCGCCGCCTCATGAATTGGTGATCGATTTAGGTGCGGTGCACCGTATCGAAGGCTTTGTTTATCTGGCTCGACAAGATGGCGGATGGAACGGTGCGATCAAGAACATTGAGTTCGGTGTCAGCGATTCTGCGGACCATTTCGGAGCCCCTGTCGTCAAAACCGAGCTTGCCAAGACGCGAACGCCACAGACGATTCCGTGTAAGCCGGTGACCGGCCGTTACGTCTTGCTGCGCGCCACCTCGGAACAAGATGGACGCGATTTTGCGACGGTGGCGGAGTTGGGCGTGATCGGCGACTAAGCTTCAACCACGACGGTTTTTGCGAGTTTGTCGTGCAACGTTTCGTGATCCTGTGTGAACAGATAAAACACGTCGGCCAGCGCAATGAATCCGCCGATCATGGGGATCGCGGTGATGGCACCAAAACCAATGTTTCGGACGAGTACTCCTTGCAAAAAGCTAACTTGGACGCCGGATTGTTTGTCCACGATTCGCGTCTTTACAAGCTTCTTGCCTAGGCTTTGCCCCGACATCGAGATCAGCACCATGTTAATGATGTACGGGACCGACATGATGAAAGCGCAGGCCAGCAATAAGATCAGTCCGATTCCTGCTGCGGCTTGTTCACCGGCACCTTCAGCTGCTGGAGCCAAAGCGAAGACCAATACCATCGCAAAGAACATACCGACTCCATTAAATAACGCATCAATCAAAGCGCCGCCAATACGTTTTCCGACGCTGGCGATATTGCCGCTGCCTCGCGAAGGCATTGCTCCCCCGGCCCCTACTGCGTACGGGTTCATGCTGCCGCCGCCACCGCCACCTGGGGCTGGCCCAGGAGCGACCCCTGGACGCGATACCGCGAGTACCGGTTGTTTCAAGTCGTCGTCGGTCAGCTCGTCAAACATCGCCGGGTCAAAATCGCCCATCGAAGGGCTGGCGGGTTTCGACGCGGGGCGTTGCGTCGCAGGACGTTGAGGCGCGGGAGCACGGTTGGGATTCGCCGCCGCTGCCGGGCGTGCTGCTGATGCCGCTGCTGCTGGTTTTGCTGCGCCGCCAGGAGCCCGTAATTGCTTTCCACAGGGGCATTTAACGACCTTTCCTGCAGCGGTTTCCGGAATGTTCAAGACCGCAGAACAGGCGGGACATTTGATCTTCATGTGCAGAATATGGCGAGCAAGAGGCGAAATGAACTTAGAGGGCATCCGAAAAGGGGTCTGACCCTTTAAAAGCGAGTCGTTTGTGTTGAGTTTTTTGCCTCGCCGGAGAGGGTCAGACCCCTTTTCGGATACCCTCTCAGGGACGAGAGCCGCAAGAAACGATACGAACTTGCGTCACTGTATCTTAGTTCATTTTTGCCGCAGCGGGACTGCCGTTTCGAGCACCGAAATCAAGATGACGAGATTGCCGGAAGCGTCTCGTTCATCTGCAGGTAGATCATGTCGCGATAATGACCGACTCGGCTGAGCAATTGTTCGTGGGTTCCCACGTCGGCAATCCGGCCATCTTCGAGCACGACGATCTTGTCGGCTCCCACGATCGTGCTCAAGCGGTGAGCGATCACAAACGCCGTGCGTCCCTTCAGCAGATCGGCAAGACTGTGCTGAATCAGTCGCTCGCTTTCGCTGTCCAGGTTGCTGGTCGCTTCGTCGAGGATCAGGATCCGCGGATCGGCAACAATCGCTGACGTTGGCCCCCCGAAAGTTTGACGCCTCGTTCGCCGATGATCGAATCGTAGCCCTTGGGCAACGCGTTAATAAACTCGTCTGCCGCAGCAGCCCTTGCCGCTTCGGCGATCTGCGAGTCGGTTGCGTTGCGTCTTGCGTAAGCGATGTTCTCGCGGATCGTGCCGTCGAACATAAAGACATCTTGTTCGACGATGCCCAGCAGTCGGCGATAGCTCTCGAGCTGGATGTCTTTCAAGTCACGACCATCAATCTGGATCGAACCTGAGTCGGGATCATAGAATCGAGCGATCAAGTTGGTTAGCGTCGTCTTGCCCGCTCCGCTGCGTCCGACCAATGCCACGGTTTCGCCCGCAGCCACCTCGAGCGTGACGTCGCTAAGCACCTGAGTTTCGGACCCCGGGTACGAGAACGAGACGTTGGTGATCGAAATTCTTCCTTCGACACGATTGCGATCAAGCGTGACCGCTTCGGCGCGACTGGGCAATTCTTCTTCGATCTCTAAAACATCGAGCACTCGGTCGAGTCCCGCAAGATTGTTCTGAAAACCGACCGCACTGCCCGCCAAGGTGGCGAGCGGGTCCAACAGCATCGTCAAGTAAACCAGGAACATCATCAGGTCACCGAGCGTCAACTCGGACTGGATGATTTGATAGCCGCCGTACAGCAATAATCCGGTCGACGCCAATGGGATGATGACTTCCCAAACGGTTTCGATGATCCGCGTCCACCACCACGTAAAGAGTTGTTGACGAACCAAATAGCTGCCTTCGCGAACAAATCGCGAGGATTCACTGCGGCTTCTCGCGAACGTTCGCACCACTCGAATGCCACCAAATGTCTCGGTCGCCCCAGCATCGATCTTCTGCCGCTGCATGCGGATGTCTTTGTAAAGCGGCCGGATACGGTTGATCCACGTGCGATGCGTGACCCACACCACGGGCAGCAACATCAATCCGCCGAGCATCAATTTCCAATCGACCAGCATCAGGATCACGAGGCTGCCAATGAATTGAACGATCGCCCGCCACGGGTTGTACAGGATGCTGAAGATCAGTTCGGCGACACCGCCGGCGTCTTCACGAATCAGGCTCGCCACGCCGCCGCTTTTCATGTCGTAAACGTTTTGCAGCGGCAATCGGATCGCGTGATCAAACACGCGGCGGCGGATGCCGACTTGGGCCTGATTGACTGCTTTGGTTGCGATCCAGCGGCTTGATAGATGAGCGATGGTGGCCAAAATCGTGACGATCGTGACGACACCCGCGATCGCCAACAGTAACGAGAACGGTTCGGTCGGAAAACCAAGCACCGCTGTCCAATCCGGCAGCGGTTTGCGAGGCGTGGAAAGCGCCGAGTCGATGGCCAGTTTCGTGCCGACCGGTGGGATCAACCGTAGCACGATGCCAACGGTCAGCAGCGCGATCGACCCCGCGATTTGCCGATGATAGCTTTTGATTAAGCGAATGAATTCGCGAAACAGTTCCCAGAAACCTCGCTCGCGTGTGCCGAGTTTTCTGGCACTTCGACCTGAACCATGATAGGAATGGCTCTCGGCTGTCTTTGCACGCGAATTGCGTTGGCGAATTTTTTCGCGGTAACTGGAAAAACGGCTGCGGCTTGGCTCGATAGGCATACAGTATTGGTAGTCAGGATGGGCAAAATTGGCAACGGGCCTTTCTGGGAACGGGCCTTTCTGGGAACGGGCCTTTCTGGGGGCGAGCCGCCGATTTGGAGCCAGTCCTGCTTACGAACTGGCGCTGCGGTAGCTCAAAAGGGCTTTCTTAAACAC